>JAVVEW010000059.1:0-15716 GCA_032251045.1 Methylococcales bacterium | reverse complement strand
GTTGAAGGTGTCTAGCGACATCACCACCGCATCGGGGGCATCCCGGCGTGCGATGACCGTGTAGTCGGCATCGTCGATGACCTGATCGATCACGTTTTTAAGGCTGTTTCGTGCCTCAGAGAAATTTACCACGCGCATGACGATGGCTCCTTTTAATTTGTGCTGTTTACTGTACAAGTCTAAGGTATTGCGTACACGGTTGCAAGGCCGGTCTCCATGATACTCGAACAATTATTATTGATGTTGAAAATCCCCCCCAACCCCCCTTTGAGAAAGGGGGGAGCTGGTTCGGTGCTTTGAGAAAGGGGAGCTTTTTCACCCCCCTTAACAAAGGTCACTCACTACCGCCAAGGGTATGGTGACGGCTATAATGGCGGCAATTGTTAATGCTTATTATCCAAGGCTTATGGACATTTATCTGGTAGGTGGCGCGGTGCGGGACGGCTTATTGCATCGGCCGGTCAAAGAGCGCGATTGGGTGGTGGTGGGCGCGACGCCCGGGCAGATGCACACCTTAGGCTATCAGGCCGTGGGCAAGGATTTTCCCGTGTTTTTGCACCCTGAGACTAGGGAAGAATACGCCCTGGCCCGTACCGAGCGCAAATCCGGGCGCGGTTATACCGGCTTTCAGATTCATGCCGCGCCCGATGTCACGCTGGAGCAGGATTTAGGGCGCCGGGATTTGACGATCAATGCCATCGCAAAAGGTGAGGATGGTCGCTTGATCGATCCGTTCGGCGGCCTTCAGGATTTGCATGACCGTATGCTACGTCATGTGTCGCCCGCCTTTATCGAAGACCCGGTCAGGGTGCTGAGAATTGCCCGTTTCGCGGCCCGGTACGCGCCGCTTGGCTTTCGTATCGCGCCTGAAACCGAGGCGCTGTTGCGCGGCATGGTCGATGATGGCGAAGTCGATCACCTGGTGGCCGAGCGGGTTTGGCAGGAGACGGTAAAAGCCTTGTCTGAAGCGCGGCCTAGCGTGTTTATCGAGACTTTGCGCCAGTGCGGTGCGCTGGCCAGCATCATGCCCGAGCTTGATGCGTTATTCGGTGTGCCGCAGCCTGCGTCCTACCATCCTGAAATCGATACCGGCGTACACACCTTGATGGTGCTGGATCAGGCCGCGCAATTAAGCGATGATATTGCTGTGCGTTTTGCCGCGTTGGTGCATGATCTGGGTAAGGCGGTGACCCCTAAAGCCAACTGGCCGCATCATTACGCTCACGAACAGCTAGGCCTGCCCATTTTGACCCGTTTTTGCAAACGGCTGCGTGTGCCTAACAAGCATCAGCAGTTGGCGCGGGTGGTGATGAAACATCACACTCTTTGTCATCGGGCATTCGAGCTGCGCCCGGGCACGCTGCACAAACTGTTGAGCGAGCTGGGGGCTTATAAATCGCCAAACACGCTGGATGCGTTTGTCATTGCCTGCCAGGCCGATAGCCAGGGGCGTACCGGTTTTGCAGACCGGCCTTACCCCCAAGCCGAGTATTTACGCGGCGCGGCACAGCAGGCCGCCTCGATCAGCAGTCAGCCGTTCATGGCCCAAGGCCACACTGGCAAAGCGCTGGGTGAGGCGATTGCTGCCGCGCGTATCAAGGCGCTGGCCGCGTATAAGCAACGCTGCGCGCCAGCTTAGGAATCTGGCCGCTCAAGCCCATGGCCTCGGCCATGACTTTGTGTTTGACCGGGGTTAGCTTGTCAGCCAGGCCCAAACCCAGATTACGCAGCAATTTCAGCGGCGGTAAATCATTGCTGAAGGCGTGATAAAACACATCCATGGCGGTCATCATTTTAAGATTGTCAAAGCGGCGCATGCGTTCATAACGACTCAGCGTGGATAAACTGGCCAGCTGTGATGGCCGCGCCGCCAGCAATACTTCCGCCAGCGCGGCGGCATCGAGAAAGCCGATATTGACCCCTTGACCGGCCAGCGGGTTGATGCGGTGCGCGGCATCGCCGACCAGCGCCAGGCCGGGCCTGACATAGTGCTGGGCATGTTGCCGGCACAGCGGAAAACTGCCGCGCGCCAGCACTTTGCCAAGGCCGCCCAGGCAGGCCGGAAACGCCTGCAAAACCGCCTGCCGCAAGTCTTCATCCGCTAAGCTTTTCAGATGTTTGACTGTTTCCGGCGACTGATACCAAACCAAAGAGCCGTGTGCACCGGGCAAAGGCAAAAATGCCAAGGGGCCTGTGGGGAGAAACTTCTGCCAGGTCATATCCTGTTGCGGCAACTCGGTTTCGACATTGATGACTAAAGCATGCTGGTCATAATCCCAGGCGGTGACGCCGATACCGGCGGCGGTTCTGACTTTGGACGTGCCGCCGTCGGCGCCGACCAAAAGCCTGGTCGTTAACGTTTGGCCATCGGTCAGTGTTACCCGAGACCCTTCGGCGCGGTATTCCAGCTGACCGATTTCAGTGGGTGCGATGACCTCGATATTGGCAAAATCCGGCAGTTTGGCCCATAAGCCAAGCTGAGTCAGCCGGTTTTCGACAATATGGCCCAGTATCGGTTCGGCAATATCCTGGCTATTGAATTCGGTCGCGCCCTGGTCTTCCCACACGCGCATGCGCCGGTATGGACACAGGCGCATGTTGGCGATATGCGGCCAGGCGCCGACATGCTCTAACAAACGTTGGGAGGCCAGGCTCAGCGCCGACACCCGTAAATCTAAAGCATCGTCAGGCTGGTAGCTTTTCGGTATCTCGCGCTCGATCAGCGCCACGCTTAACGGGCTGTCACCTAAAGCGCAGGCCAAAGCCGCGCCGACCATGCCGCCGCCGACAATGACAATATCGTAGTTTGAGTTCATGTTTGCTTATCGTGTTGTGGTCAAATCAGCTTGGCACCGGCTGAGTCAGCCATGGTGCCAAGCGCTGAAGGCGGCGGGTTGAAAGAGCCCCCTCAATGCCGCCCCTTTGAAAAAGAGGGGCGCGGGTAACGCAGTGCTTCCTGGCATCGTAACATCCTGTCAATTGACGTGGCTTAGTCCTGTTAACTCCGTGGACGGTCACTGAAGTATTGCGCCGGCTATGGGTCAGCGTTTGGTGTATTTCATGCAAACGATCATAGCAGTAAATTTATGTTTATGCCCAACTAGGGTATAATTGAACGATTTCGCTTAATGAAAGTAGGTCATTAAAGCTCGCCCGGGCAGCTGCGTTATGGTGTGATTTAGAGCGCTGCAAGGTCCAAACTGACGAACTAAAATCGCCGGCCCATGGTCAACAAAACTCGGCATGTGATTTTCGTTTGCGGCAATTGCCACAAGGTTAACCTATGATTCAATCCATACAAAATCCGAATACTTTATACGATGCTCAGCTGGATAAAGACAGCTGTGGTGTTGGTTTTATCGTCAACAAGCATAGCAAGCAAACCCATGACTTGCTGCTGAAAGCCCATCAGGCGCTGTGTACCATTCCGCACCGGGGTGGCATGAGCGCTGAAGGCATCGGCGACGGTGCCGGCGTGAATGTTGATTTGTCGCTGAAGTTGTTCCGCAAAATCACCGGCAAGCCGGACTTGCAAGCGGGTGACTTTGCCGTGGCCAACTTCTTTTTTCCCGAAGACCACGACCATTACGACAGTGAGGCCAGGGCGTTGGTGGAAAAGCATCTGACCGCGTTCGAGCTGCAGGTGTTGTTGTGGCGTGATATTCCCGTTGATGAAACCGCCATCAGTCCCGCTGCACGCAAAGCGCAATTGCCGATCAAGCAAGTGGTATTCGCCCGGCCTGAAAAACTGGCCGGCGAAAATCAGGATGCTTTTGAACGTTATGTCCAACACGTTTTGCTGGATATCGAGGCCGAAGGCTTTACCCGGCCGGAGTTGAACGGCTTTTACCCGTTGTCGATGAGTTCGCGCACCCAGGTTTATAAAGGCCGCTTGAATTCGTTCGAAGTGGTGCCGTATTTCAAGGATTTAAGCGATCCTGACCACGAAATTCACACCCTGTTTTTCCACACCCGGTTTTCCACCAACACTGCGCCGGCCACCATGATGGCGCAGCCGTTCCGCTACATGGCGCATAACGGCGAGTTGAACACCGACAAGAAAAACCGGCTTAGCGAAAACGCCATCGCCCGGCAGCATAACAAACACATCGTGTTTCCGTGCGGTCAGTCCGATTCCGGCCGGCTGGATCAAACCCTGACCCGCCGCATCAATGAAGACGAGCTGGATATCGTCACCGCGGTGTTGGCGATGATGCCACCGGCCTGGGAAAACGACACCAGCCTGTCACCGAAAGTGCGCGCCATGCTGGAATATTTCAGCCTGTACGAAGAAAAAAACGACGGCCCCGCCGCGTTGATTTTCAGCGACGGTGTGCGTGTCGGCGCCCGGCTTGACCGGTTGGGTCTTAGGCCGTTGCGCTCGGTGGAAACGCCGGATTACCTGGTGGTCACTTCAGAAGCCGGGCAAATCGATTTTCCTTCCGATCAAGTGCTGAAACGTGGTCGCATCGAAGCCGGTGGCATGGTGTATTTCGATCACGGCACCGGTCAGTCTTACGACCATCATCAACTGATGGAACGGTTGGCCGATGCCCGCGATTATCAGGCATTGTTGCAAAAAAACGCGCTGCACATCGACCAGCTACCAGCCTTGTCCGAGGCCGACCTGCCGGCTATCGACAGCCCGTTTACCGTTGAGCAGCGCCATGTCGCGTACTCGCTGAACCAGGAAAGCTTCAAATTTCTGCTCGACCCCATGCTCAGCTCCGGCCAGGAAAAAGTCTCGGCCATGGGTTATGGCATCGCGCCCAATGCCTTGTCCGATGCCGAAGGCGGCTTGTCGCGCTATTTCAGCCAGCGTTTTGCGCAAGTGACCAACCCGCCGCTGGATTCGCTGCGGGAAAGCGACGGCATGACCCTGCGCATTGCCCTGGGCGCTAAGCCGACATTTTCGCCGGATGAAAATATCCAGCTGTTTATCGAATCCCCGGTGCTGTTCAGAACCGACCTGGAACGCATTAAACGGCAAACCCGAGTTAAGGTCACAGAACTGGATATGTTGTTCACGCCGGTTAAAGACGATCCTGACGCCAGCCAACAGGCGCTGGAACAAGCGGTCACCGCCGTCTGCCAGCAAATTGAAACCGCCGCCCGCGCCCTGACCGGCATTATTGTGTTGAGCGATGCCCGAATTGCGCCCGACCAGGCTGCGATTCCGGCGGTATTAATGGTAGCTGCGGCCAATCAGCATCTGGTGGCGCAAGGACTTCGCTTCAACTCGTCGCTGATTGTCGAATCCGGCCAGATTGCCAGCAGTCACGACATTGCCACATTGCTGGGTTTCGGCGCCTCCGCCATCTGCCCGTTGAGCGTGCATAACCGGGTCGCCACCGAATTCAGCGACGCTGAAGCACAGCAGAAAGCCCTGGCCAATTTCAAAAAAGCCGCCGAAAAAGCGCTGATGAAAACCATGGGCAAATTCGGCCTGTGTACCGTGGAAAGCTATATTGGCGGTGAGTTTTTCGAGTCCAATTTTCTCGATACCAACGAACCGGCTCTTCAGCGCTATTTCCCCAACATCAACGCCCCGGTCGGTGGCGCGCGGTTTGCCGATATCGCCAGAAGCGCATTGGTCTGGCATTTGAAAGCGTTGAGTATCGGTTCGGAAAAAGACATTCCGTTCTTAGGGCTGTTCAAAGAACGCCAGGAAGGCGCCGGGCATACCTTCGGCAACACCGCGGTGCGTGAATACATTCACATGACCGATGAGCCGATTCTGTACATTGCCCCGGAACAAGCGCCAAAAGCTTCGGACACCGCCTACCGCGACCTGGGTTATGGTCGGCGCACGCCGGAGCAAATCGACCGTTTCGGCATTACCCCGGCCTATCGCAGCTTTATCAAAAACCTGTATCAGGAACGCGGCCAGCGTCCGGCTGCCTTGCGCGACATCGTGGCCTTGCCGGCAGATGTTCGCAGCGCTGAAACCCCGGCTGATTTTGACCGGATTCTGGGCCAGCAAGATGTGTACGGCAATAATACGTTTCAGGTCAAAGGCCTGTTAATCGAACACGGCGCGCTGGGTGTGGCGTTGCGCCTGGCAGGCAAAGTATCGCTTGAGCGCTTGAACGCGCTGGCAGCACATTTGCAAAACCGCTTCCAGGCCAGCAGCGTGGAAATCAAGGTCAAAGAGGGCGCGGTCATCGTTGAACCGGCCTCGGAAACCGGCGAACTGGCCGGTTATCTGGCCCGATTGCAAACCGCCAAATCGGCCATTGCCTTGGCCGAGGTGCAGCCGGCGCACACCATTACCGCGACCTTTGCCTCGGGCGCGATGAGTCACGGTGCCTTGCTGGCCGAAGCCCATGAAGCAGTGGCGCAAGGCGTTAACATCGTCGGCGCGCTCAGCAACTCCGGCGAAGGCGGCGAGCATGTCAGCCGCTTTAACACCTTAAGATCCTGCAAGATCAAGCAATTCGCTTCCGGTCGGTTCGGCGTTTGGGCGGGTTATCTGGCCGATCCCAATATCGAGGAAATCGAAATCAAAATCGCCCAAGGCGCCAAGCCCGGCGAGGGCGGTCAATTGCCGGCGGCGAAAGTGACCGTGGAAATCGCCGCCTTGCGCGGCGGTACGCCCAAAGTCGAGCTGGTTAGTCCGCCGCCGCATCATGACACCTATTCGATCGAGGATTTGGGTCAATTGATTCACGACGCCAAAGCGGCGCGGGTCAAAGTCGTGGTCAAACTGGTATCGTCGGAAGGTATTGGCACCATCGCGGTCGGCGTGGCCAAGGCCGGCGCCGATGTCATCAATGTCGCCGGTAACACCGGCGGCACCGGCGCGGCGGCGGTAACCAGTCTGAAAAACACTGGCCGTGCCGCCGAGATCGGCATTGCCGAAGTGCATCAGGCCTTGGCTATGAATGGCCTGCGCGATAAAGTGGTACTGCGTTGCAGTGCCGCGCATCAAAGCGGCTTGGATGTGGTCAAATCAGCCATATTAGGCGGCGATTCGTTCGAGTTCGGCACCAGCGCCTTGATGATGCTGCGCTGCGTGATGGCAAAAAACTGCAACGTTCGTTGCCCTGCCGGATTGACCACCGCGCACGAGGAATTTCGCGGTGATCCCAGGGTGCTGGCGCAGTATTTCATGAATATCGCCCATGAAGTGCGCGAGATTCTGGCCGACCTGGGTTACCAAAGCCTGCCTGACATCCGGGGCCGCACCGAATTACTGCATTTGATCCGGCATCCGGCGATGATTGGGCAGCTGGATTTTCGCCGCCTGCTGGCCCCGGTCGAAGAAGTCAAAGTCGCCAAGCCGGTCTATTTGGAAGCCGACTTCAGCCTGGACGACCACATCATCGCCCAGGTCAAAACCCGGCTGATCGACCAGGGTGAATCACATCTGGTGCTGGAAGGTGATCGCTTCAAGCTTAACAACCGCAACAAAACCGTCGGCGGCCAGACCGCGATCGACATCGAGCGCCTGTTGCAATATCAGCTGGACGACCAGCAACGCGCCAAACTGCCGTTTGTGTACCGGCACGACTCGGGCCGATATTTCCTGGCACCGGATACCCTGGTGATTAAAACGCACGGTTCCGCCGGCCAAAGTTACGCCGCGTTCATCAACGATGGTATGCGCCTGGAACACAAAGGCACCTGCAATGATGGTGTCGGCAAAGGTGCCTGTGGTGGCGTGATCGTGGTGGAATCACCGGGCGGCGGCAGCAAAACGCCGGGCAACAACGTGCTGATCGGCAATTTCGCCCTGTTTGGCGCCAGCGGCGGCATGATGTTTATCAACGGCGAGGCCGGCGACCGGTTCGCAGTGCGCAATTCCGGTGCCATGGCGGTGGTCGAAGGCGTGGGTGATTTTGCCTGCGAATACATGACCAACGGCGCGGTGCTGAATCTGGGCCGGTTCGGTAAAGGCTTCGGCAACGGCATGTCCGGCGGCAATGCGTATCAGTATGACCCGGACGATTGTCTGGAGCAATGGAGTGATCGGGCATCGATTGCCATTCACCGACTCGATGACGATACCGATAATGCTCGTGCGCATGAGCAGTTTGTCTTGTACATGCTGCAACAACACGCAGAATACGCCAATTCCAGCACCGCCAAAAAACTTCTGGCCAACTGGGAGCAAACCCGGAAAAACTTCAAATACGCCGAACCGTTATGGCTGTACCGCACCCAGACCGCCGAGCATCTGGCACAAAGCATTGATCGCAAGGCCATGATCGAAGAGCTGACCATAGCCTACGCCGAGCGCCAGATTCGCGAACTGAGTGGCGCTTATCAAAGCACCCGCCCACTGTTTGGCGGCGTGGTGCCCCCGTTGGGCGAAGTCGATAGTGCCTTGTCGTTCCGGTTGATCAACAGCTTCGCCATGCTCGACAAGGCCGCGAGTATCGCCAGAGAGCAGCTTAAATTAACCGGTGTCGATGCCCCGGAAGTCTGGCAAATCGAACAAGCCACGCTTGAACTGATCCTGAAACGTCCGCGTAAAGTACAGGATGCGTTCCTGAAAAATCTGCGCGAGGCCTACAGCGAGTATGACGATGCGCAATTGGCCTGGTTGTTGGCGGACAAACGCCTGAACGACTATAAAACAGCATTGGCCAGCCGCAGCGTGCAAAGCATTCACTCGTTAGGTTCAAGCGCCTGGATCATTCAGCAGCACCGGCTTAACCAACAAGCCCTGGCTGAAATCACTCCGGTCGAGGCGTATCTGGCCGCTTTGTCCAGCTCGGACATTGTCCAGGACATGATTGCCGCCTGACCTTCTCCTCTTGTCAACGCCGATCCGGTGCAGCCTGCCTGCACCGGACTGTTGTGTTTAACTGCCCCCCTGATTGTGATGAAAACACCTTTAATTCCTTCCAACGCGCCTTACAGCGAAACGCAAAAAGCCTGGCTGGCCGGTTTTTTTGCCGGTATGCACAGCCACATGATGCAAAACGCCGGCAGCGTTTCCACCGAAGGTCAAAAAATTGTTCATATCCTGTTCGGTAGCCAGACCGGCAATGCCGAATCGGTTGCCCATGATGCTGCCCAGGCCGCCAAAGCGCATGGCCTTGCGCCTAAAGTGCTGGGCATGGATGAAATCGATCTGGCCGCTTTCTGCGGAATCGAAAACCTGTTGATTGTCACCAGTACCTATGGCGAAGGTGAAATGCCCGATAACGCGGAAATGCTTTGGCAGCAAGTCAAGGCCGACGACGCGCCTAAACTGAGCGCTATGAACTATGCCGTGTTGTCCTTGGGCGATACCAGTTACGACCAATTCTGTCAGGCCGGTATCGACTGGGATAACCGTCTGGCCGAACTGGGCGCGAATCGTGTGTTCGAGCGGGTCGATTGCGATGTCGATTTTGAAGAACCGGCCGCCAACTGGATCGCCGAAACCATCCCGCTGGTCAACGGTGGCGCCGGTCATGCCCCGGCCACGGTGATGGTCAACCATGCGCCAGCGCCGGAAAAAGCCAAATACAACCGTAAAAATCCATATCCGGCGCGGCTGGCGGTCAACCGTCTGTTGACGGCGGACAACTCCAGCAAGGAAACCCGGCATTACGAAATCACTATTGAAGGTTCGGGGCTGAGCTATGAAGCCGGAGACGCCCTGGCGGTGATTCCGAGCAATGGCCCTGAGCTGGTTAAGGCCATGCTCGATGCCCTGGGTTGCCGGGGCGATGAAGACGTGACCCTGGGGGGCGAACTGATACCCTTGTGCGATGCCTTGCAAAACCGGCTGGAAATTCGCACACCGTCAAAAGAATTACTGAACGAAATCGCCCGGCGCGGCGGTGACCAGACACTGAATGCGGTCCTCACCCAAGGCGACGCCAAGCAACTGGCCGATTATCTGTGGGGCAAGGACAGTCTGGATTTTCTTATTGCCTTCCCGGATATGGAATTTTCCGCCGCCGAATTCGTCGCCTTGCTCAAGCCTTTGCAGCACCGCGCTTACTCGATTTCCTCCAGCGGCAAGGTTCACCCCGATCGCGTGCATCTGACCGTGGCCAGCGTCCGCTATCAGGGTCATGGCCGCCACTACAAGGGCGTTTGCTCGACCTTTCTGGCCGATCTGGCTGATGAAAACACGGTTATCCCTTGCTTTTTCATGCCCAACAAGACCTTCAGAGTTCCCGAAGACAACAACGTGCCGATGATTATGGTCGGCCCCGGCACCGGATTGGCACCGTTCCGGGCGTTCTTGCAGGAACGTCAGTACCGGGGCGCGGCCGGCAAAAACTGGCTGTTCTTCGGCGACCGTAACGCCGCCACCGATTTTATCTATCGGGAAGAAATCGAAGCGTTCCAGCAAAGCGGTCTGTTAACGCGGCTGGACTTGGCGTTTTCCCGCGATCAGGCGGAAAAAATCTATGTTCAGGATAGGATGCGTGAACACGCCGCCGAACTCTATGCCTGGCTGGAGCAGGGCGGCTATTTCTTTGTCTGCGGTGATGCTTACCACATGGCCAAAGATGTCGATAAAGCCTTGCATGAAATCATTGCCACCGAAGGCGGTATGACCTTTGAGCAAGCCGCTGAATATGTCAACAATCTGAAAAAAGACAAGCGTTATGTTCGCGACGTGTATTGATACCTGCCGCCCGGATGTTCAAAGGCGCTAAATAATCAAATTCACCGTCAAGATATACTCATCGCAGATCAGCTGCGACTCGGGATGGTAACCGTTCACGCGGCCAACCCTAAAGATACGTCATTTTATAGCCCCATAGGCCGGGTTGCGGTACCAAACCCAGCGTTCACCTGACCTTGTGCCGGGTATCGCTGATGACTTCACCGAAATGCCTTGCTCGGCCTTTGCAACAGTCGCATGTCAGATATACTTAAGCTTTTCTACCAACACTGCATGTATGACTGATACAAAACACATCATTATTGTAGGTGCCGGGCCGGGCGGTCTGTGTGCGGGCATGTTGCTGGCGCATCGAGGCTTTAAGGTGACCGTGCTGGACAAAAACACCGAAGTCGGTGGGCGCAATCGCCCGATCACCATGAAGGGCTTTCGTTTTGATACCGGGCCGACTTTTCTGCTGATGAAAGGCGTGCTGGATCAGATGTTCGAATTATGCGGGCGGCGCAGCGAGGATTATCTGACCTTCATGCCGCTTAATCCGATGTATCGGTTGCAGTACGATGACCGGGCTTTAGCGGTTTATCATGACCGGGAACGTATGTGCGCCGAGCTGGAACGGGTGTTTGGCGATGGCGCGGCCGGTTATGAGCAATTTATCAAGCAGGAGCGGCAACGTTTCCAGCGCCTGTATCCTTGCATTACCCGTGATTATTCCTCCCTCCGTTCGTTTTTATCTTGGGACTTGCTGCGTGCGCTGCCATGGCTGGGTTTTCCGAACAGCGTATTTCGCAACCTTGGGCGTTATTTCCAGCAGGAAAAAATGCGCCTGGCGTTTTCCTTTCAATCCAAATACCTGGGCATGTCGCCCTGGGAATGTCCGGCCTTGTTTACCATGTTGGCCTATCTTGAGCATGATTATGGTATTTATCACGTACAAGGCGGGCTGAATCAGATTGCCGCGGCCATGGCGCGGGTGATTGACGAAGCCGGTGGCGAGGTCAAGACCGGGCAGGCTGTGAGCAAACTGATGCTTGACCGGGGGCGGGTAACCGGTGTGCGGCTGGCACAGGGCGAGGAGATCACCGGCGATGCGGTGATTATCAATGCCGACTTTGCCCATGCCATGAGCGAGCTGGTCGAGCCGGGCGTGCTGCGCCGTTATCGCCCGGAAAAATTGGCTAAACTGGACTATTCCTGTTCCACATTCATGCTCTATCTGGGGCTTTCTACCCAGATAGATTTGCCGCATCACACCATTGTGTTCGCGCACGATTACCGTACTCATGTCGATAATGTGTTTCAGCATAAAAAGCTGACCGATGACTTTTCCTTCTATGTGCAAAATGCTTCGGTAACCGACCCAACCCTTGCCCCGGAGGGTAAATCGGCGTTGTATATGTTGCTGCCCATGCCCAATAACGACAGTGGTATCGACTGGACTGAGCATCGGCAAAAGGTGCGCGAGCAGGCGCTGGCGGCGTTGGCGGCGCGGCTAGGTATTGCCAACCTTGATGGTCACATTGAATGCGAAAAGATCATCACGCCCATGGACTGGCAGCAGCATGAGGCGGTGTTCAAAGGGGCGACATTCAGTCTGGCGCATTCTTTCCGGCAAATGTTGTATTGGCGTCCGCATAACCGTTTTCAGGAATTGCAAAATTGCTATCTGGTCGGCGGCGGTACGCATCCAGGCAGTGGCTTGCCAACGATTTACGAATCCGCACGCATTTCCGCCAAGATGATTTGTCAAACCTATGGTGTCGAGTTTGGCGATATTGCCATTGACAACTGGCTGCAACAACGCGGCTTGAGCGAATGACCGCGTTCGCCGTAACCTCACCGATTGACGGTGCCGTCATCGGGCAATATCACGCTGATACCTTAGCGAGCATTGCCAACAAGCGGCAACAGGCGCAACAGGCCGCAGAACACTGGCAGGCATTGACGGTGCGGCAGCGCCTTAAGCGGTTAGCGCCCATCAAAAGCTGGCTGTTGGAAAACCTGGACCCGCTCGTGGATGTGCTGGTGACCTGCACCGGCAAAGTGCCTTGTGAAGCCTTATTAGGGGAGATTTATCCCTGTCTTGATCTGCTGGCTTATTATCAGCGCCATGCCGCCGCGCAATTGGCACCGCGTGGCGTGGCGACATCCCCGTTTGCTTTTCCAGACGCTGCCGCACACATTGAACGGCGTCCGTTTGGCGTGGTGGCGGTGATTACGCCGTGGAACTACCCCTGGCAACTCACTTTGACGCCAGTGCTGACGGCGTTGATTGCCGGCAACGCCGTTATGTTCAAAGTTTCCGAGCACAGTGTTCCGGTGGGCGACTGGCTGCAAAAGCTATTCAGCCAGCTGGCGCTGCCGGATCATCTGGTGCAACAAGTGATAGGTGATGCTGAGGCGGGGATGGGCTTGGTCGATGCACGGCCGGATTTGGTTTTTTTCACCGGCGGTATCGCCGCGGGCCGGGCGGTGATGCAGCGTGCCGCGCAATATCCGGTGCCGGTGCTGCTGGAGCTCGGCGGCAAAGATCCGATGCTGGTGTTTGCCGATGCCGATCTGGAACGGGCCAGTGCCGCTGCGCTGTATGGCGCATTCAGTAACAGTGGCCAGATTTGCGTGTCGATCGAGCGTTGCCTGGTGGAGCAGTCCTGTTATCAGGATTTTGTCATCCGCCTGTGCGAGGGCGTAGCCGGTTTGTCGGTAGGGCACACGCCGCCCGGTGAACTTGGTGCCATCACGATTGCTAAGCAATTGGCCATCATCGAAGCGCATTATCAGGATGCGGTAGCCAAGGGCGCAAGCGTTTCGGGGCCGTTGTTGCGGCGTGGCAATTATGTGCAACCTGTGGTGTTATGGAATGTTCGGCCAGACATGCGTATTCTGCGCGAAGAAAGCTTCGGGCCGTTGCTGGCGGTATTGCCCTTTGCCGATGAAAACGACGCGATTGCCAGCGCGAATGCCACGGAATATGGGCTCAATGCCAGCATCTGGAGCCGCGATCTGGCGCGGGCGCAGCGTGTCGCCGGGCGTTTGCAGACCGGTAATTGGGTGATTAACGATGTCATCAAAAACATCGGCCACCCGGGCTTGCCGTTTGGCGGGGTCAAAAACAGTGGTTTCGGTCGCTATCATGGCGCGGAAGGTTTGCGCAGTTTTACCTGTGCGGTGTCCGGCTTGACCAGTTCAGGCGTGCATCCTCAAGAGCCTAATTGGTTTCCTTATGGCGAGCGGCGCTATGCCGAACTGAAAGGGTATCTGGATACCGTGCATGGCAGCGGCCCCTGGTGGCAGCGCATTCGGCGCAACCAGCTGGCATTGATGGCCTTTCGTCGCTACGCACGTTTTGACGGGCGCCAACGCTGGCGCAATATCTGCCTGAAATTACCCTGGATCAAGAGCGAATAACATGACTGAAAGCAAACAAATGCAGCAACGGGTGGTGGTGGTCGGCGCCGGTCTAGGTGGCTTGTCGGCGGCGATTTCACTGGCCAGCGAAGGTTTTGCCGTGACCTTGCTGGACAAAAACGATAAGGTTGGCGGCAAGCTGAATGTACTTGAGAAAGAGGGCTTTACTTTTGACTTAGGGCCGTCGATTCTGACCATGCCGCATGTTTTTGCCGCGCTGTTCACCCGGGTTGGCAAGCGCATGGAAGATTATTTGCATCTGACGCCGGTCGAGCCACATTGGCGCAACTTTTTCGAAGACGGTGAGGTAATTGACTTATGCGCCGACTCGAAGGCCATGCGCGCCCAATTAGAGCGCTTAGGGCCGGGTGTCGATGCACAATTTCAGCGCTTTCTGGACTATTCCCAAAGGTTGTGCAAGGCGACCGAGGCCGGCTATTTTGCCCAAGGCCTGGATAGCTTCTGGGAGCTGGTCGGGTTCTACGGCCCCTTGCGCAGTCTCAAGGACTTCGATGTGTTACGCAGTGTCGATCAAGGCGTGCGTCGTTATGTTAAACATCCGAAGCTGGTTGAAATTCTCAACTACTTTATCAAATATGTCGGTTCCTCACCCTATGACGCACCGGCGCTGCTGAATCAGTTACCGTACATTCAATTCGCCTATGGCTTATGGTATGTCGAAGGCGGCATGTATAACCTCGCTCGCGCCCTTGAGCGGTTGGCGGGCGAGCTGGGCGTGACGGTACGCCTGAACAGTGAAGTGACCGCGATTCGTCACCGAGAGGGCCGTGCCGAGGCGGTTGAACTTGACGATGGCGCGGTGTTGCCTGCGGATATTGTGGTGTCTAACATGGAAGTGATTCCGGCCATGCAGCGTCTTTTGAACAGCCCGCCTGCCGAGCTGGAGGTCATGCGTCGTTTCGCGCCCAGTTGTTCCGGGCTGGTGCTGCATTTAGGTGTTAACCGTCATTATGAACCATTAGCGCACCATAATTTTTTCTATTCACAGCAGCCGCGCCAGCATTTTGATGCTGTGTTTCATAGTGACCGGTTGTCTGCTGACCCGACCATTTACTTAGTCGCGCCCTGCAAGACCGACCCGGCGCAGGCGCCGTCAGGCTGTGAAGTAATCAAGGTGTTGCCGCATATTCCCCATTTGAATCCAGACCAGCCCTTGACCGAACAGGATTACCAGGCGTTTCGCGAGCGTGTGTTAATCAAGCTGGAGCGCATGGGGCTGACCGATCTGCGTCAGCATATCGTGGTTGAAGAATGTTGGACGCCGCACGATATTGAAAGCCGGTATTACTCCAATCAGGGGTCGATTTATGGCGTGGTGTCTGACCGCAAGCGCAATTTAGGCTTCAAAGCGCCACAACGCAGCAACACAGTGCGCAATCTGTATTTTGTCGGCGGCAGTGTCAATCCGGGGGGCGGTATGCCCATGGTGACCTTGTCCGGGCAATTGGTGCGCGACAAGATTCTGGCTGATTTAGGGCGCGCACCGGCCTAAGCCTGCTTGCTCAAACAAGTCTTAAGCGTAACCGTTCACAGCCTGAAAAAATCCCCCCCAACCCCCCTTTGCAAAAGGGGGGAGCTTTGTTACCCTCCTTTGAGAAAGGGGAGCTTACTCCCCTTAACAAAGTCCACTGACACCCCCCTTAACAAAGGGGGGCAGGGGGGATTGCTGCAAACCTCCTGCCAGGCCAAAAACCCCAAAAAAATCCAC
>JAVVEW010000058.1:0-15777 GCA_032251045.1 Methylococcales bacterium | reverse complement strand
CATGATACACATCGCCGCCAAATCGGCCATGCATCGCGCCGAACCAATGCAGGTTTTCCAGAGCCGTTAAGGTCTTTTTGATACCCGGCTGATGGCCGAGATACAGTAAATCTGCCCTCAGTTCAGCACGCTCGGCAAAATCAGCCTGCCCTTTCCAGAACACACGCCCCGAGAAGTCAGTATTCAAACCGCACAAGATACGCAGCAACGTTGTTTTGCCGCTCCCATTAGCGCCTTCAATTTGAAACACCTCACCGGCTTGCACGCAAAAATCCAGATTCGCAAATAAAACCCGGTCATCGCGTTCACACGTTAACTGCTGAACCTCTAACATGGATTATCCTGAAACAGCCGCCAAAAACTACTTGGGGAAACTGGCCTCGAAAGTTCGGAAGTGGTAAAGTTTGCGCGCAGAAACTCACAAACATAAGTATAAACCTGCTCATTATGCCATATTCAGTCGCAAAATCCGTATTTATAGCCGCTCTTATCAGCTACGCAGCCACTTTCCTGTTAGCCTGTTCCGACGACACCGCATCACGCTCATCATCAGCTAAAGTCGCTAAAACTCAAGCTAAAACAGCAGCCAATCGCCCATTCGACCACCCGCATAAGGGCGTGACCGACCTGATCAAACATCAATTCGAACACCAGTTTGCTGATCAGTGTGTGGCACGGGAAATACGCAACTCCCCAAATAAGGATCTGGACAAACAACGTTGGGCAAAGCCTTGCATGTGTATCGCGCAATTCATGCTCAAGGATTTGACCGCCAAGGAAGCGGAGCTATTCTTAAAAGAACACAAAGATACGCAATCCTTGCGCATTCGCTTTGAAAACGCGGCGTATCATTGTCTGCAAGCCAAACAAACCCAACCTAAAGGGCCAAAGCTGTTCGGTCGCTGATATTTCCCTTTAGTTAACAACTGATTTTTTGAGTAAACGCTGCATCAACCCAGCAGCTTTTCGTATGACGGTATGGTTAAATTTTTGACCTGAGCGGCTCAAGGCACACCTGTTGTCTAACGAGGGCCTGGTGTCTGAAAAGGAAACTTTTGTAATTTTTTTAATCTAAAAGCGTTGTTGATTCGCTGTTCTGCTGAGTGCATACAAACCATGCCGACTCAACCACCAGGGCACGAACAGACAACCCTCGAAAATAATAAGGTGGCATCACATGGTGAACGATAGTTCGACGGCGCAGGCAATAGCAGACGCCATTGCCCAAAACAAGGATATTCCGGGGGCATTACTGCCTATCCTGCATGCAATTCAGGACAATTTAGGGTATGTCCCCAAAGATGCGGTACCCGACATCGCCAATGCCCTGAATCTATCTCGCGCCGAGGTTCATGGTGTCATCAGCTTCTACCACTACTTCCGCACCACGCCACCCGGCAAGCACACCATTCGTATTTGCCGCGCCGAATCCTGCCAGGCCATGAATGGCAAAGCACTGGAGACGCATGCCAAACAGCGCCTGAATGCCGACTGGCACGAAACCAGCAGCGATGGTCAATTCACCCTGGAGCCGGTTTACTGCCTCGGACTATGCGCCTGCTCCCCTTCAGTGATGATCGATGATCAAGTCCACGGTCGAGTAACCCCTGAGGTTTTCGACGACCTGATCGCCACTGCCAAAAAAGGAGAATCCGCATGACCCGAGTGTTCATCCCCCGAGACTCTGCCGCCATTGCCTTAGGCGCTGATCGCATCGCCACCGCCCTGGCCAAACGCCTGCCCGATGTTGAAATTGTTCGCAATGGTTCACGCGGCCTGTTCTGGCTGGAGCCGTTGCTGGAAGTCGAAACCAACCAAGGCCGCATCGCCTACGGCCCGGTCAGCCTTAACGACCTCGACAGTCTGATCGAAGCCGATTTTCTAAACGGCGGCGAGCATCCTTTGCACCAAGGCGATATCGAGCAACACCCCTATTGGCGTGACCAGAACCGCTTAACCTTCGCCCGTGCCGGCATTACCGATCCGGTTTCGCTTAACGATTATCTGGCGCATGACGGGTATCGGGGTCTGCACAATGCGCTGACCATGACGCCCGAAGGCATTGTCAAGCAAGTCACCGACTCGGGCCTGCGTGGCCGGGGTGGCGCGGCATTTCCAACGGGTATCAAATGGAACACCGTCCTGAATGCCGAAGGCGAGCAGAAATACATTGTCTGTAACGCCGATGAAGGCGATTCCGGCACCTTCTCCGACCGCATGGTGATGGAAGACGACCCATTTTTGCTGATTGAAGGCATGACTATCGCAGGTGTCGCGGTTGGCGCAACCCAAGGCTACATTTATCTACGCGCCGAATATCCTCATGCTCACGCCGCACTGAACGAAGCCATCGCCAAGGCTTATGAAGCCGGCTATTTGGGCGACAACATTCAAAACTCAGGTCATACGTTTGATCTTGAAGTTCGCTTAGGGGCGTATGCCTACATCTGCGGCGAAGAAACATCACTGTTAGAAAGCCTGGAAGGCAAACGTGGCCTGGTACGTTACAAGCCGCCGTTGCCGGCCATTGTTGGCTTGTTCGGCAAACCGACCGTGGTCAATAACGTCATTTCCCTGGCCTCGGTACCGATCATTCTCGACAAAGGCGGCGAGTATTACCGCGATTTCGGCATAGGTCGTTCACGGGGAACCATGCCCCTGCAACTGGCGGGTAACATCAAATACCCCGGACTGTTCGAAACCGCCTTCGGCATGACCTTACGCGACATTCTTTATAAATACGGTGGCGGTAGTGCAACGGGTCGGCCCATTCGTGCGGTACAAGTCGGCGGCCCATTAGGCTCTTATATCCCCGAGTCGCAGTTCGACACGCCACTGGACTATGAAGCTTTCGCGCAAATGTCGGCAGTGGTCGGACACGGTGGCATTGTGGTGCATGACGATACCGTCAATATGGCCGATATGGCGCGCTACGCCATGGAATTCTGCGTCGAGGAATCCTGCGGTAAATGCACACCCTGCCGGATCGGTTCGGTACGCGGCGTGGAAGTCATCGACCGCATCATCAACAATCAAGAGCGGGAAAAAAACATCGCATTGCTCAATGATTTATGCGACACCATGTTGGCTGGCTCGCTATGCGCGATGGGCGGCATGACGCCCTACCCGGTACTCAGCGCCTTGAAACACTTTGCCGAAGATTTCGGCATTGAGTCAATCCCAGCCAATACCCACTAGCTCCAATACACGCGAGGTGAGTCATGTTAGATAAAGAAAAAGATTTCGGCACTCCAGCCAGCACCGCCAGCGAATCCGTCACCTTGACGATTGACGGTCGCCAAGTCACCGTCGCTGCTGGCACTTCGGTCATGCGCGCTGCCGCAGAAGCGGGTATTAACATTCCCAAGTTGTGCGCCACCGACAGCCTGGATCCCTTCGGCTCCTGCCGCATGTGTCTGGTACAAATTGAAGGCGCACGTGGCTATCCGGCCTCCTGCACCACGCCGGCAGCCGAGGGTATGAAAGTCGCCACCCAGAATGAAAAACTGGAACAACTGCGCAAGGGCGTTGCCGAACTTTATATTTCCGACCACCCGCTGGATTGTTTGACCTGTGCCGCCAATGGCGATTGTGAATTGCAAGACACCGTCGGCCAGGTCGGCTTAAGAGAAGTGCGCTACGGCTTTAGCGGCGAAAATCATCTGAGCGCCACAAAAGACACTAGTAACCCCTATTTCACCTTTGACCCGTCCAAATGTATCGTCTGCTCACGTTGTGTTAGAGCCTGCGAGGAAGTTCAGGGCACCTTCGCCCTGACCATTGATGGCCGCGGCTTTGATTCCAAAGTCGCCGCCAGCCAGAATCAGGATTTTCTGGATTCAGAATGCGTATCCTGCGGTGCCTGCGTACAGGCATGCCCGACCGCGACCTTGATGGAAAACTCGGTTATCGAGCACGGCGTACCCGATCAAAGCGTGATTACCACCTGCGCTTACTGCGGCGTTGGCTGTTCATTCCGGGCCGAAATCAAAGGCGAGGAAGTGGTACGCATGGTGCCGGATAAAAACGGTGGCGCCAATCACGGCCATTCCTGTGTCAAAGGCCGGTTCGCCTTTGGTTATGCCACACACAAGGATCGTATTACCCAGCCGATGATCCGCGACAGTATCGACCAGCCCTGGCGTGAAGTCAGCTGGGAAGAAGCCATTGGCTTTGCCGCCGATAAATTGAAAGCTATTCAACAAAAACACGGTCGTGACAGCATCGGCGGCATTACCTCATCGCGTTGCACCAACGAAGAAACCTACCTGGTGCAAAAACTGGTACGCGCCGGCTTCGGCAATAACAATGTCGATACCTGCGCCCGGGTTTGCCACTCGCCAACCGGTTACGGCCTGAAAGCGACATTCGGCGAATCTTCCGGCACGCAAAACTTTGATTCGGTTGCTAAAGCCGATGTTATTGTCGTCATCGGCGCTAACCCTACCGATGGCCATCCGGTATTTGGCTCCATTATGAAACGCCGTATCCGCGAAGGCGCCAAACTTATTATTGTCGACCCTCGTGATATCAATCTGGTCAAGTCTCCGCATATCACAGCGGATTACCACATCAAACTAAGACCTGGAACCAATGTCGCCGTGGTCAATGCATTGGCGCATGTTGTGATTACAGAAGGCCTGTCAGATGAAAGCTTTGTCGCTGAACGCTGCGACGTTGAATCGTTTGACAAATGGAAAAGCTTTGTCACCCAGCCGGAAAACTCACCGGAAAGCCTGGCTGAAATCATCGGTGTACCGGCACAAACACTGCGTGAAGCCGCCCGGCTGTATGCCAAAGCCAACAACGGCGCGATTTACTACGGCCTGGGCGTGACCGAACACAGCCAGGGCTCCACCACCGTGATCGGCATCGCCAACCTGGCCATGGCCACCGGCAATATCGGCCGCGAGGGCGTGGGCGTGAACCCCTTACGCGGTCAGAACAATGTACAGGGTTCCTGCGATATGGGCTCGTTTCCGCATGAGTTCCCGGGTTACCGCCATGTTTCCGACGATGCCACCCGTAAGCTTTTTGAAAATGAATGGGGCGTCAGCTTGCAAAACGAGCCCGGACTGCGTATTCCCAACATGTTCTCGGCGGCGGTTGATGGCAGCTTCAAAGGCTTGTACGTGCAGGGCGAGGATATCGCCCAATCCGATCCCGATATCAACCATGTTCATCATGCCCTGAAATCTCTGGAATGCTTGATCGTGCAGGATATTTTCCTGAACGAGACGGCCAAGTTCGCGCATGTCTTCCTGCCCGGCTCCTCGTTCCTGGAGAAAAACGGTACTTTCACCAACGCCGAGCGACGCATTTCCCCGGTACGCAAAGTGATGAAACCTTTGGCTGGAAAAGAAGACTGGCAAGTCACCCAGGATCTGGCCAATGCCCTGGGCTATCCGATGAACTACAACCATCCATCGGAAATCATGGATGAAATCGCCCGCACCACCCCCCAGTTTGCCGGCGTTTCGTTCGCCAAGCTGGATCAGGTCGGCAGTATTCAATGGCCTTGCAATGATGACACGCCCGATGGCACACCCACCATGCACACGGATGAGTTCGTGCGCGGCAAGGGCCGATTCATGCTCACCGCTTATGTGCCGACCGAAGAACGCGCCAGCCGCAAATATCCCTATCTGTTGACTACCGGCCGCATTCTGTCGCAATACAATGTCGGCGCGCAAACCCGGCGCACCGCCAATGTGGTCTGGCACGAAGAAGACCGCCTGGAACTGCATCCGCACGATGCCGAAAACCTGGGCATACTGGATGATAATTGGGTAGGCGTGAAAAGCCGTACCGGTGAAACGGTATTACGCGCTCTGGTCACCGAGCGAGTACAACCGGGCGTGGTCTACACCACGTTCCATTTCCCGCACTCCGGTGCCAATGTCATCACTACCGACAATTCCGACTGGGCGACCAACTGCCCTGAGTATAAAGTCACTGCGGTGCATCTGGAAAAAGTCAAAGGTCCCTCAGACTGGCAACAGAACTATCAAGGCTTCAGTGAGCAGCAACAAGCCTTGCTGGATAACCGGGTACCGGTCAGCGAGTCTTGATGCCTGGTGGCACTTTCGGCGTTGAACGCGCCGGCTATCGCGCCGGCGCGGTCCATCGCTGGCAATCCGGCACCCTGGCAGCGAATGAGGATTTTGTTGCAGAAGAAGCCCCTGTAGTGTTGGTGTACAACGGCCAGCCTCATGTGGTGATGATGGCCACACCTTTAGATCTGGAAGACTTCGCGCTAGGCTTCAGTCTGACCGAAGGCATTATCCAAAGCCCGGAAGAAGCATCCAGCATCCGCGTTTACCGCAGGGCCAAAGGTGTTGAAGTTCGTGTGCAAATCCCCGAACATCGCTTCAGCTGTGTTGCTGACAAAGGCCGTAATCTGACCGGACGCACCGGCTGCGGCCTGTGTGGCGCCAGCACCTTGGAACAGGCGGTGCGAACCCCGCCTGCGGTCGGACTTGGCACAACCACACAAGCCGAAGCCCTGGTAGAGGCGCTCACCGCCATGCACGCGCAACAACGCATCAATCAGGTCACCGGCGCCGTACACGCCGCTGGCTGGCTGCCTGCAAACGCGGCAACCGTAAGCGCTGTCAGGGAGGATGTCGGGCGCCACAATGCCCTGGACAAACTGATTGGCTGCCTGGCGCGACAACAAACGGATTTCAATCATGGCAGTCTTTTGATTACCAGCCGCGCCAGTTATGAAATGGTCGTTAAGGCTGCACAAATGGGCATCAGCCTGCTGGCGGCGATTTCCGCACCGACGGCGCTGGCTATTGAACTTGCCGATCAATGCGGTCAAACGCTGGTCGGCTTTGCCCGCCTGAATCGCTTAGTGGTTTACACTCACCCCGAGCGCCTCTTTTCAACCCCATTCTGATAGAACCGATGGATATTGATAATCTAACCAAAATGGCCAATAACATTGGCACATTCTTCGAATCCGAGCCTGACCACGAAGCTGCCGTCACGGGCATCGTCCAGCATATCACCCGCTTTTGGGAGCCTAGGATGCGTAAACAAATCATCACCTATGTCGAACAAGATGGCGCAAACTTGTTAGCCTTGGTCAAAGAAGCGGTTCAGCGCCTGCCAAAACCAGATTAAACGCCTCTTGCATCCGGCATTCCTAACCGATACTATTCCTGTTTTTTTACTATAGCTTCTTTAGGAAAAACACCAATGTCCGAAACCACTGCAAGTCTTTATGAACAACTCGGCGGCGAGCCTGCGGTTAACGCGGCTGTCGATATTTTCTACCGCCGTGTATTAAACGATTACCGCATCAATCGTTTCTTCAACGAAGTTGACATGGAACAACAAGCCGTCAAACAAAAAGCTTTTTTGACCATGGTATTTGGCGGCCCTAATAATTACACCGGTACAGACATGCGCTCCGCTCATGCCCGCCTGGTAAAAATGGGCTTGGATGACTCGCATTTTGATGCCGTTATGGAACACCTGACCGGTACTTTGCAGGAATTGAACGTTGACCAGGCAATGATTGACCAAGTGGCCGCGATTGCTGAAGGTGCCCGCACCGATGTTCTAGGTCGCTAGGCGACAAAATATCAGCCACCGAAACCACTCAGGAGCGGTTAAATGCCGCGCCTGAGTGCCGTAGGCCTCTCTCGTTCTTTAAGGTGAGGGGATTTCAAAGATTCAGTAAACCGCGCTTTGGTCAGATTCATAACCATCATGAATTCCCCTGCATAGGCAGTGGCAGCGCCTGGACCTCCACCCTATTCCGCTCATTGACTTCCCGATTAACCTGTCATGCCTCAATTAACTTTCGCAGATCAAACTCTGACTTGTTCTGACTCACAAACCGTCCTCGATGCCTTACTAGATGCAGGCATAGCAGTACCTTTTGGCTGTCGCCAAGGCGTATGCCAAAGCTGTATGTTACGCGCCACTGAGGGTGAAATTCCTGCCGAGGCTCAGCATGGTTTGTCTTTAGTCAAACAAAAGCAAGGCTATTTTTTGAGCTGCCGATGCCACCCTGAGCAGGACATGACCATCAGTCAGATGCAACCGGAGCATTTTTTCACCTCCGCAACGGTCATAGACAAACAGTTACTGAATTCGGAAATCGTTTTGATCACCCTTGAATGTTCGACCAAGCTGGACTATTTTGCCGGTCAGTTTGTTAACTTGCGCCGGCCAGACGATGGCTTGACGCGCAGCTACTCCATTGCCAACAGTCGGCGCGCTAAACACCGACTAAGCTTTCATATTCGCAAGCTGCCCGGGGGCCAATTCAGCAGCTGGGTTTATGAGTGGCTCAAACCGGGCGATAGCCTGGAAATATCACAACCCACAGGCGAAAGTTGTTATACACCTGAACAAGACAAACAACAGTCCTTATTACTGATTGGCACCGGAACCGGTCTGGCTCCTTTGGTTGGCATCATTCACGAAGCTCTTGAGGGTGACCATGCGGGCGACATTCATGTCTATCATGGCAGTCACCGCCCAGAATCCCTGTATTGGCTCGATGAAATGCAAAAGCTGGCCAATGCTCACAACCATATTCACTACACACCGTGCGTTTCCCGCGCTCCGGCCAGCGCCCCGTTCAGCCATGGCCGCGCACATGACATCGCTTTACGCAATTTACCCGATCTGAAAGGCTGGCGGGTCTACCTGTGTGGCCACCCCGACATGGTCAAAAGCGCTAAACAACAAGCCTTTCTGCAAGGCGCCTCTTTGCGGGACATTCATGCCGACCCTTTTCTGTTACAGAACTGAGACTACCCTATCCATCGATCACATCAGGATCACACCATGATCATACCGGCTCGGGGCTTGTATATTCTGACGCAAATCGGCCTTGAGCCGGATGCTGTCGTGATCGATGCCGTTGATACCGCCCTGCAAGCAGGTGCCGGTATGTTGCAATATCGCGACAAACGCGCCAGGCCATCGCCCGCCCTGGCACCCGCGCTAAGAACGCTATGCCGCCGCTACCGCATTCCATTCATCGTCAATGATGATATCAGCCTGGCCAAGGCACTGGCCGCCGATGGCGTACACTTAGGGCGTGATGATGGCGATATTGCCGAAGCACGGCGCGTATTAGGCGCCACCGCCATTATTGGCGTATCTTGTTATGATGATTTACAGCGCGCTCACCTGGCGGCGGCGCAAGGCGCCAGCTATCTGGCCTTCGGGTGTTTTTTTCCCTCCACCACCAAGCCCGATGCGCCTTGTGCCCAACTCAGCACGTTAACTGCGGCTAAAAAAACGTTACATCTGCCGATCGTCGCCATCGGCGGCATATTGCCAGAAAACGGTGCTGCATTAGTCTCAGTCGGCGCGGATTGGCTGGCTGTTTCCAGCGGCGTGTTCAATGGCGCTGTCCGCGACAATTGTCAGCGTTACCTGCGCTTATTTGACTAACAACACCATGTTTAATCACCCCGGCTGGTTAGTGCATTATCGTTATGACGATGAGGGGGTGATTGAAGTGGTTGACCAGGGCGATGTGCGCGCTTTGTATTTTGGCACCGCCAACCGGCAAAGCAGCATGTTATTGTCATCGCCTGACTGGCTACACTCCCGCTACGCACAAGCCATGATGGCCTGGTTATTGTTCAAGGAAAGCTGCGCCGACGTGTTTATGATTGGCCTTGGCGGCGGTACCCTGGCTCGTTATCTACTCAAGCGGTTTGATGATTGCAGCATCGATATGGTTGAATTTCGTCCTGCGATGGTCGAAATTGCCCGAGACTATTTTGACCTGCCGGAAGATTCGCGACTGACCATTCATATTGGAGATGGCGGCGCGTTTGCCCGACAAGCGGCTTTAGCCGGCAACCAACGTTACGATTTATTGATGATCGATGCTTACAGCCCTGAAGGCATGTCGAATGCCGTCCAAGGGCTGGCGTTTTTTGATGCCTGCGCGGCTTTGATGACCGGCCAAGGCTTGCTAGCCATCAACTTGTGGGCCACCCATCCCGAGGCTTTTAAGCAAATCGCCCGGCAATTGGGCGCGGTATTTGATTGGCGGGTATTATTTTTACCGGTACGCGAACGTGGCAATGTTATCGGTTTTGCGTTTGCCCCGGATTTTCCGCGGCTGACGCTGCGCCAGCTCAAACAGCGTGTTCCTGGGCTGATGCAGCAGTACGGGCTGCCGTTCGACCATTTCCTGAAAGATTTCAAGTCGGCCAACAACAAGGTCTGGAACCGAGTTATCAGCCGTTGACAGCCTGTTACCTGAAAAACAGCGTGTTATTCAGACCGCTCAGGCTCTACCCCATCCTCTGCACCGGATACAGTGTCAGCATCATTCGACAACAGCTCATCCGCCGTATCCGGGGCAACACCCGACGCCACTTTGACCAGCCAACCCTCGCTATTGTAGCAACCTAAAATCGCTTCGGCCCGGCTGTCGATGCGTACGAATTTACCAGTCAATTCAGATGGAAGCTTGCTTTTCACCACATAAAAACTGTTTCTGTCTTCCAGTGTATACGGTAAGTCTTTGCCTTTCGCGGTCAATCGGAAAGAATCCAGGTCAATGACATGACTGACAATAAAACTAAACTCTGATTCCGGCGCCACCTCTTGTTTATTATCCGCACTATAAACAGGCAAACTGAATTGCCGATATTTAGGCTTGAAACAATGTTCTTTACGCTGGTCTTTCTCGTAGGCAACACTTAAACTCGGCGCTGCCATGGCGAACATCAAAGTGACTGATAAAAGAAAGCGATTGTGCATTTTTTCTCTCCCTTTAGTTGGTTATTGTAATTTTATTAACGCTCACCGCGTCACAGCTCAGGCCGTTTTATGGGCGTAATAAACGATAGCGCAAGGTATCACCACCGGCTGCCGGTAACGCCTGAAAATGTCCGGAACGCTCAAGAGCCTGCTTTAACGTAAACGCATCGCCCTGATAGTCAAGCCGGTAACGATGCAAATCGGCGGTCACGCTCAACCAGGACACGGCATTGATGCCCGGAATATGCTGCAACAAGGTCATGGCATGACTGACATCGCCAATACCTTGAATACCGGACAAACTAATTACCATACTGCCGGGCGGGTTAATGTCCGGCTTAACGCCATAAAACTCACCCAGACGCAGAAAAACGCCATGCAAGCCCAAATCCAGGTTTTGCTCAAGCGACTGGCAATCCAAAAGCCATTGCCGCACCTGCCGGTCGAAATAATGGCTCCATTCGGAATACCAACAGCCATCCTGCCTGACCAGACGTCCGACCAAAATGGACAAAGCCTCATAGCGTTTTGACGCGGCCAGCACTTGTTCTGGATACGCACTCAAGACATCATTCGGTGCTAGGTTTTCCCGTTCGCGCAAATCCAGTAATGGGAAATTCAGCGGCAATCCCTGCGCCTCGCTCGCCTCATTAAGCGCTTGCCCAACCAACCCATCCAATCCCGGGCTAAAGAAACGCCGCATCCCTTGCTCATCTTCAATGACCAGCCAGACCAGGGTTTCAGGACGCATTTCGTTCCAAAGGCTGGTTTGACTGGAGCGCAACAAATCCAGCAGACGGGCGTCATCAAAAACCACGCGCAAACGCCGTGCCGTATCAGGCTGACCGTCGATTTCTCCCAATGCAAACTGAAAGCTTTTCGCGTAAAACAGCGCATTCTCCATGGCGGTACGCGCCACCGGATCAGCCATAGGATCCGGCGTCACCAAGATGCGGCGCAAAATCTTCGCCAGCGCCTTGCGTATCGCCTGATCACGATCCTGTGGTCTAAGGCTTTGCGCGATGACATCGGTTTCATAAAGATTCCCGATCTCGGCCGCCCACATTGGCCGCGAAAGTCCACACAGCAGCACGCCCAGCGTTATGATCAATACCCGCATGGCTCTCACCCTTAAGCAAATTCTTGTACAATACCGACTATTCATTCAAATTCTACACCACTTTGGATTTTAATCTTGAGCCTGGACACGCACTCCCCGTTAAATTATCAACAAGCCGGGGTCGATATCGCCGCCGGTAACGAACTGATAGACCGCATCAAACCCATTGCCCAGCGCACCCGTATACCCGGCGTGCTGCAAGGCCTGGGCGGCTTTGGTTCCTTATTCGAACTGCCTTGGCAGGACTACCGGCAACCGGTACTGGTCGCCGGCACCGATGGCGTCGGCACCAAATTGAAACTGGCCCTGGAACTTCAAAAATACGATACTTTGGGCATCGACCTGGTCGCCATGTGCGTTAACGATATCATCGTTCAGGGGGCAAATCCGTTGTTTTTTCTCGATTATTACGCCACCGGCAAGCTTGATGTCAATATCGCCGAACAAGTAATCAAAGGCATAGGCCAAGGCTGTGAGCTGGCCGGCTGCGCCTTGGTCGGCGGTGAGACGGCGGAAATGCCAGGCGTTTATCAGGCGGGCGATTTCGACCTGGCCGGGTTTTGTGTCGGCCTGGTTGAAAAAAGTGACATTATCGATGGCAGCGGCATTGCCGAGGGTGATGTGCTGATCGGCCTAGCCTCATCCGGGCCGCATTCTAACGGCTACTCCCTGATCCGGAAAATCATCGAACGCACCGACGCTGATCTTAACCAGGCTTTCGACGACCGCACTTTGGGCGAGGTTCTGATCGAACCCACACGCATTTATGTCAAAACGCTTCAAGCCCTGCAACAAGCCGTCACCATCAAAGGTCTGGCGCATATCACAGGCGGCGGCATCACCGAAAATCTGCCGCGCGTCCTGCCCGATGGCATCGATGCGGAAATCGACGTTAACGCCTGGCAGTGGCCCGCCGTGTTTCATTGGCTACAACAGCAAGGCCAGGTGGCAACCGCCGACATGCTGACCACCTTCAACTGCGGCATCGGCATGGTCATTTGCGTTCCGGCCGAGCAACAAGACCGGGCGCTGGCACTATTATCCGAACAAGGCGAACAGGCCTGTGTACTGGGCCGTGCTATCGCTGGACATGGCGAAAAACCTGCCGTTCACTGGCTGAACTGACTCAACCTCAACTCATGACTGATTACCAACTGACTCACCTCAAACAACTGGAAGCGGAAAGCATTCATATCATCCGCGAAGTGGCCGCCGAATTCGATAAACCGGTGATGCTGTACTCCATCGGCAAGGACTCCGCTGTCATGCTGCATTTGGCGATGAAAGCCTTCGCCCCCGGCAAGCCGCCGTTTCCGTTAATGCATATTGACACCACCTGGAAATTCAAGGAAATGATCCAGTTCCGGGACACCCTCGCCAAGCAATACGGTCTGGAATTGATTGTTTATATCAATCAGGATGGTGTCGCCCAAGGCGTGGGGCCGTTCAGCCACGGCAGCAAAGTGCATACCGATATCATGAAAACCCAGGCGCTGCGCCAGGCGCTGGATCAATACCAATTCGACGCAGCCTTTGGCGGCGCCCGCCGGGACGAAGAAAAATCCCGCGCCAAAGAGCGGGTGTATTCGTTCCGCGACCGCCATCATCGCTGGGATCCGAAAAACCAGCGCCCGGAACTGTGGAATCTGTACAACGGCCGCATCGACCAGGGCGAAAGTATCCGGGTGTTTCCCTTGTCCAACTGGACCGAACTGGATGTCTGGCAATACATATACCTGGAAAACATCCCCATCGTGCCCTTGTATTTAGCCAAGGAACGACCGGTGGTCGAGCGCGACGGCGTGCTGATCATGGTCGATGACGAGCGCATGCCGCTGGAACCTTACGAAAAGCCGGAGATGAAACAGGTGCGCTTCCGCACCCTGGGTTGTTATCCTTTGACCGGCGCGGTGGAATCCTCGGCCACCACCTTGCCGGAAATCATCCAGGAAATGCTGCTGACCACCACGTCTGAGCGTCAAGGCCGGGTGATCGACCACGACCAGGCCGGTTCCATGGAGCAGAAAAAACGCGAAGGCTATTTTTAAGCCCGGGGCCAATACTTAAAATCCGCTCATGTTGGCAAGGCATGAGCGAACAAAAGCTTTTCGACAAGGCGCGCCTGCCTCCATAGACGCTAAGCAACCATAGGCAATAGCGTACCCATGCCTGTTTATGAATGCGCATGGCCATGCCAGCGGCCCTCCATCCCGCAGGGCAACGCAACACATGCCTTAAGTCTTTTTCGGATCAATACTGATGAATCTGCACCATCACCCGACTTTCAGCGCCTATCTTGCGCAATGGCAACAACATCCTCAACAGTTTGATCTGCACGAACTGAGCGATTCGGTTGCCAAAGTCTGGCTATCCAGCCCTTTTGTCGCCGAAATCTGTCTACACAACCCATTACTGCTTAAGGACCTTCTGGAAAGCGGAGATTTGTTCCAGGCCTATGCGTCTTATTATCCGCACCACCTCTCGGCGCTGAATGAAGATGACGAAACCGTCTTTATGGCCGAACTCAGGCATTTGCGCCGACGGGAGATGCTTAGAATCGCCTGGCGTGACCTGGCCGGCTGGAGTGATCTGGATGAAACCCTGACTGACTTGTCGGCTCTGGCCGATGCCTGTATCGAACGCGCCCATGCCTTTAGCCATGCGCGCTTGGCGGCGCGTTTTGGCGAGCCCGTGTTGGCAAATGGTCACCGGCAACAAATGATCATCCTGGGCATGGGCAAACTGGGCGCAGGCGAGCTGAATTTTTCTTCGGACATCGACTTGATTTTTGCCTATGCCGAAGACGGCGTATTACCGGATAAAAAACAAACCACCTACAGCGAATTTTTCAACAAAGTTGCACGCCTGTTGATCAAGCTGCTGGATGCGCCCACCCAGGACGGCTTTGTGTTTCGGGTTGATGCGAGGCTACGGCCCTTTGGCGACAGCGGACCGCTGGTGATGAGCTTCGATGGCCTGGAACATTACTACCTGACCCAAGCGCGGGAATGGGAACGCTATGCCATGATCAAAGCCAGGCAAATCGGCGGCAACCACGATCATGGCGCGCCGCTACAAACCATGCTGCAAGCCTTTGTCTACCGCCGCTACCTGGATTACGGCGCCCTGGAAGAAATTCGCGGCCTGAAGCAAAAAATCGCCCAAGAGCTAGCGCGCAAAGACAGGCTGGACAACATCAAGCTGGGCGTGGGCGGCATTCGCGAAATTGAATTCATCGCCCAGGCTTTTCAATTGATTCGCGGCGGCCAAGAACCGGCGCTACGCTGCCGGGAACTGCAACAGGCTTTACACATACTGGGCGCGCTGGAAGTGCTAAAGCCCGAAGAAACCCAGGAGCTGATCCAGCATTACCGCTTTCTAAGACGCCTGGAAAACCGCCTGCAAGCCTATCAGGATCGCCAGACACACGACCTCCCTGACACCGAGGACGCACAGGCCGCGCTGGCACTGGCGATGGATTACCAGCATTGGCCCGAGCTTGCCGCCACCATCGAACAAACCCGAAACCGGGTACACCACCTGTTCTGCGATATTTTCCGCGTCGATACGCCCGATGAAGAACAATCGCCAGAATATGCGCTCTGGCATAACTGTGACAGCGAACAGGCCCGGAAACTGGGCTTCAAAAACCCCGAGGCCGTGGTTGCGTTACTGCAAACCTTCAAACACAGTAGCAAAATTCAGCGCCTGACCCAGAAAGGCCAGGCCACCCTGGAACGCCTGCTGCCCGACATGCTGACCACCATCAGCCAACAGCCTGAACCCGATATGCTGCTGCCCAGATTACTGCATTTATTCGAGACCGTGGCCGGGCGCACAATTTATCTGACCTTGCTGGCGGAAAACCCCAAGGCTCTGGCACATGTGGTGCGACTGAGCGG
>JAVVEW010000057.1:0-16115 GCA_032251045.1 Methylococcales bacterium | reverse complement strand
GGGCGTCTCGCCCTTAAAAAGTCATCATGTCCATGGGCACGCTTAATGCCGTCCAGCCGACATATCCTTAAGTCAGACAGCTCCTGCATATTTTTGGCACGGCAATCTTTGGCAAAGGCTGTGCCGTGTCATAAAAGCTTACATGGATGTATTCACAGTGTCTTTTGATGGAAACCCCGATGCCGCAGTGGATCTGCGAAGAATATAAAAATGGCTGTAGAGCCAGCCTTGGCTAAAACACGTCTGCACCGTTATGGCTGTCAATGTTTAGCGCAGTTAAAAAACAGGAACCCATCCCTGCTCATTCCGGGAATAACTCACTGGTGAATTAGGCCAAATCAGGCAAGATGGGCGTTTTTTCAGCGAGATATAAACATGAAACAGCGCATTTTGTTCACCATAGTCCTGGTATTGAGCTGGCCATGGGCCACATTCGCACACGGCCCGACGCCGCAGAAAGCCAAGGCGGAAGTGGTTATCGAAGCCACGCCGGAAGCGGTTTGGCAGGTGCTTGAAGATTTTGCCGGTATCGCAAGCTGGCATCCGGATATCGAAGCCAGCACCGGCGATGGTGTGCATGCCTCCGGCGGTATCCGAACCTTGACTTTCAAGGGTGGCGAGCAGTTGAAAGATGAGTTGGATTATTACAACGCCGAGCAGCGACAATACAACTACCGGCTGAAAGAAACCAACTTCAAAGCGTTACCGGTCAGTTCCTATTCGGTAAAGCTGACCGTTGTACCCGAAGGTGCGGGCAGCAAAGCCGCTTTCAAGGCGCGTTTTTACCGGGCCGACACCGGCAACACGCCGCCGGAACATCTGAATGACGCGGCGGCGGTTTCGGCCATGACCGCCTACTTGCAGCGCGGACTTGACGGACTTAAGCAAGCGGTGGCAAACAATCGCTGATGGCTGCGGCTGGGTAGGATGGGCTGAGCAATGCGAAGCCCATCTACGAAACTTCGTGATCGACACGTCAGTCTGCATTCCCACGCCAGCTCGTAGGTTGGGCAAAGCGCGATAGCGCGTGCCCAACACAACAGGCTTTGTTGGGCACGCTGCCGCTTTGCCCAACCTACCTGTCTTATTTCAACTCCGGCAAGATGCCTTCCCGAAAAGCCAGCAAGGTCAATTCAGCCAGGGTTTTAACAGACAGCTTTTCCTTGATCAAAGTGCTGTGATTGCACACGGTTTTGTGGTTCAGATGCAATTTATCGGCGGCATCCCGGGTACTCAGCCCCAAGGCCAGCAGCCTGAAGACTTCAAATTCGCGCGGCGTCAGTGTTTCCATGATCGATTGACCGGCATCATGGGCACTGCTCAGCGCCAGCGCTTGCGCCAGGTTATGATCGATAAAATGCCCACCATCGGCAATTTTGCAAACCGCATCGACCAGCACTTGCGGGCTGGTGTTTTTCGCGATATAGCCTTTGGCGCCGGCTTTCAAGGCTTGCAAGGCGTACACTTTTTCCTGGTAAATACTGAACACCAGAATCCGGCAGCCGGAGGCTCTTGCCTTGAGCCGACGTATGGCTTCCAGACCGCCAATACCGGGCATCGATAAATCCATCACCACCACATCAGGCGCGTGGCGATCATACAACGCGCAGGCCAACTCGCCGCAATCAGCTTCATAGATAGGGCCGATGCGTTGGCAAAGGCTCAAAAATGCTTTGTAGCCCTCGCGCACCACGGCATGATCATCAACCAGCAATACTGAGATCAAAGCTCGATACCTCGCTCAAAATTTTCCAATTTTCCCGTTTAGATGTCAGGCGCGCAACGGAAGTTTTCCTGATTGAACAGTGCAGGAATATTTCCCGCCTTTTAGCGGATGGCTTCCGTGGGCATGGGGCCGGGGCAGGCGTAGTATTCGGTGCGTGTGAGGCGGCTGAGTATACGACTTCAACCTGATCGAGCCATGCCTATAACTGGATGACTATAGTCAAGCCGCCTCCGCCTCATTGGCGAATCGAAACCACAGGAGGATGTCAAGCCATGAAATTCAGACTCAAGCCTATTGCAACGGCAATGCTGGCGGCGGGTATCGTCGTATCGGTACCGCCGACGCTGGCCAACAAGAAGCTGGATCAATTATCCAGGCAGAACACTAACTGGGTGATGCAAACCAAGGATTATGCATCGACTCACTACAGCGAGATGTACGACATTAACGTCACCAATGTCAAAAAACTCAAGCCCGCCTGGTCGTTTTCTACCGGAGTGCTGAATGGCCATGAGGGTGGGCCGTTGGTGGTGGATGGCATCATGTATGTGCATTCACCGTTCCCGAACAATATATTCGCCATTGATCTGGACAAGCCGGATGAAATTTTGTGGCAGTACAAACCCAAACAAAACCCGGCCGCGCGCGCGGTGGCCTGTTGTGACGTGGTCAACCGCGGTCTGGCTTATGCCCCGGAAGGCAAGGATTACCCGGCAACGATCTTCCTGAACCAGCTGGACGGTCACGTTGTGGCGCTCAATGCCAAAACCGGCGAGTTGCGTTGGAAAATGGAAAACTCTGACATTGCCATGGGCTCGACGCTGACCATCGCGCCCTTTGTTGCTGAAGATAAAGTCATTGTGGGCTCATCCGGCGCCGAACTGGGTGTGCGCGGTTATGCGACCGCTTATAACGTCAAGGACGGCAAGCAGGAATGGCGAGTGTTCGCCACCGGCCCCGATGAAGACATCAAGCTCTCTAAAGACTTTAACAAAGACAATCCGCATTACGGTCGCTTTGGTCTGGGTCTGAAAACCTGGGAAGACGACGCCTGGAAAATCGGCGGCGGCACCAACTGGGGCTGGTATGCCTATGACCCTGACTTGAGAATGCTGTATTACGGCTCCGGCAACCCTGCGCCGTGGAACGAAACCATGCGACCGGGTGATAACAAGTGGACCATGACCCTCTGGGGCCGCGACATCGACAGTGGCGAAGCCAAATTCGGTTATCAGAAAACGCCGCATGATGAATGGGATTACGCCGGCGTCAACTACATGGGCCTGTCCGAGCAAATGGTCAACGGCAAAATGACCAAGTTGCTGACCCATCCTGATCGCAACGGCATCGTTTACACCCTGAATCGGGAAAATGGTGATCTGGTCAATGCCTTCAAAATCGACAACACCGTCAATTGGGTCAAGCACGTTGATCTGAAAACCGGTTTGCCGGTGCGCGATCCGGAATACTCCACGCGCATGGATCATGAAGCCAAAGGCATTTGTCCTTCGGCGATGGGTTATCACAACCAGGGCATCGAGTCCTACGACCCGAACAGAAAACTGTTTTATATGGGCGTGAACCATATCTGCATGGATTGGGAACCGTTCATGCTGCCGTATCGCGCCGGTCAGTTCTTTGTCGGTGCAACGCTGAACATGTATCCGGGGCCGAAAGGCACCTTGGGTCAGGTCAAGGCGATGAACGCGGTAACCGGTGAATTTGCCTGGGAAGTCCAGGAAAAGTTCGCGGTCTGGGGCGGCACGCTGGCGACCGCCGGTGACCTGGTGTTCTACGGCACATTGGATGGCTACATCAAGGCGCGTCATTCTGAAACCGGTGAAGAGCTTTGGAAATTCAAACTGCCTTCCGGCGTGATCGGTCACCCGATTACCTATAAACACGATGGCAAGCAGTATGTTGCGATCTATTACGGTGTCGGCGGATGGCCGGGTGTTGGTCTGGTCTTTGACTTGCAAGACCCAACGGCGGGCCTAGGTGCGGTGGGCGCGTTCAAGGAATTGGCGCACCACACTCAGATGGGCGGCGGCGTGATGGTGTTCGGGCTGTAAAGCAAAGGAACGGCTGCCGGAGCAGGCGTAATAGCCTTACTTCAAAGAGTGTGGAGGCACCGGGCGGTACGTCAAAGGCTTTGCCAGCATGGATGCTGGCACAGAGCTACAGGGATGTATTGACAGCGTCCTTTGACGTACCGCCCGGCGCCGAATCTCGGCCGCCCAACATTTAAGGATGAGACATGAAAAGTAACCCAATTCTTTTGCTTGGATTTTGCATGACGCTGGCCGGATGCGCCAGCCTGAAGGCGGAAGACATCGATAGCCTGGTGCTCAATACCCCGATTAACGGGCCTGAGCTGAAAGTTTGCGCGGCCAGGGATGAACTGCCTTACAGCAACGACCAAGGCGAAGGCTTTGAAAACCGTCTGGCCCGATTCATGGCAGCTAGGCTCAATCGCAAGCTGAAAAACGTGAACTGGACCGATCCGCGTTATTTTGTGCGCGATCAGTTGCAAAAAGGTGAATGCGATGTGGTCATGGGTGTCGATGCCGGTGATCCCAGGCTGGCCACTAGCGTGCCTTACTATCGTTCGGCTTATGTCTTTATCAGCCGCGAACAGGATGACCTGGCATTGGCAAACTGGGATAGCGATGTGTTGCAGAAAGCCAGGCGTATTGCCTTTATCCCAAGTACACCGGCTGAAGTCATGCTCAAGAAAATCGGCCGCTACCACGATATGTTCAATTACAACAAGGAGCTGGTGGGCTTCAAGTCGCGGCGTAATCAATATGTGAAGTATGAACCGGCCAAACTGGTTAGCGATGTGGCATCGGGCAAGGCCGAAGTGGCGGTGTTATGGGCGCCTTCGGCGGCACGTTATGTCAAGAATTCCCAGACGCCACTGACCATGACCGTGATTCCCGATAACAACACCCGGGCCGATGGTGAAAAGGTTGATTTTCATTACAGTACGGCTATGGGCGTGCGTCAGGACGACCGGGCTTTGTTACAACAGCTCAATCAATTTATTCAACAGAACCAACGTCAAATCAACGTACTGCTGGAAGACGAGGGTATTCCCTTGCTGCCTTTGACAGACGAGGATTTAACGCGGGTCAAACAGGAACAACCATGACATTGAAATTCGTTATCAAGGCCGCATCGATCACGGCCTTAGTCAGCGCAGGTTTGGTACAGGCCGAAATCACGCCACGCCATGCTATAACCGGCGAAGTGCTGGACTTGAGTTACGCCAAAAAAGGCGGCAACACTGAACCATTCAAAAAATTTCTGGAAACCGGAAAAAACCCTTACAACACCGATGAAAAGGCCATCGAAGAAGGTCATAGCCTGTTTCTGACCGGTTGCTCGGGTTGTCACGGTCATGAGGCTGAAGGCAAATTGGGGCCGGGTCTGGCGGACGATTACTGGACGTATCCTCGTGGTCTGACTGACCAGGGTTTGTTCGAAATTCTGTTTGGCGGCGCCAAAGGCATGATGGGGCCGCAATACGTTAATTTCAGCAATGATGAAATGTTGAAAATCATGGCCTTTCTGCGCTCGATTTATACCGGCGACCCGAAAAAGGCCAAATGGCTTAAATAAGAGGAGATGATGATGCTGAAAAAATTCATGACTTTACTGGGGTTGTTGTTGATCGCGGGCGCGGCCAATGCCTACGATGGCACTCACTGTAAAGAGCCGGGCAACTGCTGGGAACCGAAGCCGGGCTTCCCGGAACAAGTCGCCGGCAGTCAGTACGACCCTAAGCACGATCCGAACGAGCTGAACAAGCAAGCCGAATCGATCCAACAGATGGAGGCGCGTAATCACCAGCGCTGGCAACATCTGAATGAAACCGGCGTGTTTGTTTACGACGTGGAAGAAATCAACTGATTGCAGTCAGGTGGGTTGGGCAAAGCGGCAGCGTGCCCAACAAAGCCGCTGTTGTGTTGGGCACGCGCTATCGCGCTTTGCCCAACCTACGAAGCTGTAAAACGCCGCATCCGGCAAATACGATCTTATGCAAGAATTTCCGGTTCGAGCCGGCTGGAAATGTCCTTCAGGTTTACGGCTCTGCAGTATCGAGACTGATATTCACTTATATACCGGCCTTAAGGCCGGTCTTTTTTTATGCCTATGTCCGATTCCTTATTGACCGATTGGCTCCATCAGGCACAGGCCCTGAACAAAACCCTGAACCAACACATCATTGGTCAACAACAGGCCAACGAGCATATTCTGACTGCCTTGTTCGCGCGCGGCCATGTGCTGTTGGAAGGCCCGGTTGGCGTTGGTAAAACCACTTTGCTGAAAGCTTTAGCCAAAGGTTTGGGCGGTCACTATCAACGCATCGAAGGCAGCATCGACCTGATGCCGCAGGATTTGTTGTATTACACCTACCTCGATCAATCCGGCAAGCCGAAAGTCGATCCCGGCCCGCTGCTCAGCCACGGCGAACAGTTGGCGACCTTTTTCTTTAATGAAATCAACCGCGCCAGGCCGCATGTGCATGCCTTGATGCTCAGGGTCATGGCCGAACGCGAAGTATTTGCTTTCAACCAGGTGTACCGGTTTCCGCATCTTGCCGTATTCGCCGACCGCAACCAGGTGGAAAAAGACGAAACCTTTGAACTGCCGGTCGCCGCCCGTGACCGGTTCATGTTTGAGATCGGCCTGGCAACACCTGAGGCGGAAACGCATCTGGACGATTTGATGTTCAACACCCGCTACCACGATACTGAACAGCTGTTGGCCAGTGTTGAACAGGGACTGATCGATCATCAGCGCCTGAACCAAATCGCCGCCACGATTCAGGAGCACATTCATGTCAGTCCCGCTTTGCGCCGTTATGGCCTGGCACTGTGGGAGGCTTTGAATCAACCCGGATCATTACCGTTGAATAACAGACCGGATGATGATTTTCTTATTCAAGGACCCAGTCCGCGCGGCATGAGTTTTCTGATTCGCGCTGCCAAGGTACACGCCTGGCTTAAAGGACGCGGCGCCGTTTGGCCGGAAGACATCAAAGCCATCGCCGTGCCGGTGTTGGCGCATCGGTTGGTATTGAACCCGATCTACGCCTACCAGGCCGATAGCCTGGGGAAAACCTTTATCAACGACATTTTTGATTTTATCCCGGTACCATGAAGCTGTATTGGTGGAAAATGATTCCCGAGTCGGGCTTGAGGGATTTTGCCGAAACCTATCTGACCTGGGCCGGGGTGGGCTTTCTGGCCACCTTGGTCGGCGAACTTCTGGATAGTCAAGCCAAGGCCCGTTATGGCGCGTATTACACGGCCGCGATCAACGATGCCGTCGGTTACCCGTTCTGGGTGTTGTTGACCTCGATCGCGTTGTTGTTGTTTTGCTTTGCCTTGCCCTGGCAGTGGCTGGCCGAACGGCTGCCGGGATGGCAAAGGCCTGCGGCGGGTTTTCGGCGCCTGGGCTATGTGTTTTTTGTTGTCGCTTTCGATGAAGGCGCGCTGATGACCGGCATTCTGGCCGCCAACACCGTGCATACGGTGGAAAAAATAACCTTGGTGCCCAATCCATCTTTTCTGTTTACCGAAGCCGGTGTCGTGACCTTGATCGGGCTGGCCCTGGTTAACAGTCTGCTGTGGTTTCTGGGTGAAGGTCTGGACAATCGCCGCAGCCGCAGCTGTTCCGGTGCGGTCGCCTGGTGGCTTGACGCGCCGGTTAAAATCGCCTTGCCGCTGTATCTGATGGTCACCGGCGCATTGCTGTTGTGGGTGATGCGGCAATGACCGAATGCTTTGATTATCGCCTTAAACGTCCATTTCGTGGCCATTATCCGGGCGGCCATCGGAGCCTGAGTCAGGGTGCAGGTTATGATTTCAGCCAGACCATGCCATTTCAGAATGCCGCCGAGCGCAGCCGGTTGGCGCTGCGCGAAACTTTGCTCGATCCGTTTCAGAATCTAAAAGTGAAAGTGTTCCGGCAACCTACTCGGTTGGATGTGTACCTGATGGCCGATTGCTCGGCGTCCATGGCTTGTCAAGGCGATTTTGACCCAAGTCAATCGCTTAAAACGCTGTACACCGCTATTTCACGCTCAGCTTTGCGTCAGCGGGACCGGTTTGGTTTTTTTGCCGTCAATGACCGGCTGATCGAATCGTTACGTTTGCCCGCGACCGGTGCCGTCGGCGCGATCGAGGTGATCGGTGAAAAACTGAACCACACGCTGTTGACCGGTGGCGCTAAGGCCATGGCCGGTATTGGTCGGCACATTCCATCATCGTCCAGCCTGGTATTTCTGGTTTCGGATTTCCACTGGCCAACAACGCTGCTGGCTGCTTGCCTTGACTCATTACGCCAGCATCGGCTGGTGCCGGTATTGCTTTGCGACCGCAAGCAAATGCAAGGTTTGTCGGGTTACGGGCTGGTCACGCTATACGACCCGGAAAGCCATGTCAGACGATTGGTTTGGCTAAGTCCTAAGTTCAAGCAGCGCATCCGGGAAAGCTATCAGGCACGGTTAACGCAACTGATCGCGGCTTTTCGTCGTTCAGGGCATGAGCCCTTGCTGCTGGATACCCCGTATCAGGCGCAGGCGTTCAACCGTTATTTTCTGACTCATCCGTTATGATGAACTTCGGCTTTGGTGCTTACCCAATCCTATACCGGCTAAAAGGCGCGGTGTTGTCCGTTAAAGGCTTTGTTGGCATGGATGCCGACACAGAACCTACAAGGATGTATGCACGGCGTCCTTTACCGGACAGCACTGCGCCTTTTGCATGTCGATGGCCATGTTTTTTGATCCTGCTTGGACTCATTTTATTGCCGGGCTGCGGCAGCCGCCCGGACGCGCTGATCGAGCGCTTTACCGTGCTGACCCCGCGCCCGTTCGGTTATGTGATCGGCGATCTGATACAGCAAACCGTGGCCATCGACACCGCGCCCGGGGTCAGTCTCAACCCGTCCACCTTACCGCCAACCGGTCAGGTCAACCGCTGGTTGCATCGGCGCGAGGTCAAGCTGGATCAGGACAAAAACCATTATCGACTGCATCTGACCTATCAACTGAGCTATGCCCCGCAAAGTGTGAAAATGCTCAACTTGCCCGCATTCGAGCTGAGTTTCAGCCGGGGCGGTGAGACCTTGAGGCAAACGGTCAAGCCCTGGGCGTTTACCGCAGGGCCTTTGCGCGAGCTGGCCATACGCAAGGACGAAGGCGGTGAATACCTGCGCCCGGATGCCAAAGCCTTGCCGTTGGACAGCCAAGCCAGTCGGCGGCTGTTCTGGAGCGGGTTATTGATGGCGCTGTTTGCTGGACTGAGTCTCGTCGCCAGCCACGGGTTGTTGCCTTTTTTCAGAAATCAGAACCGGTTTGGCAAAATCCTCAAGCAATGGCCGAAAACCGGCGATGCCGCCCGGCTTAAAGCCTTGCACGGCGTGTTCGATCAACTGTATGGCAAAGTCCTGGCACCGGAAAATGTAAGCGACTTTTATCGGCTCAGGCCGGAATTCGGCAGCGTGACCAGCGAGCTGGATTGGTTTTTCGAGTGTTCCCGGCAGTATTTCTTCAACCCGGAGCACGGCTTTGAAACCGGCCAGCGCCAGCGCTTGCTTGCCTTCTGCCAACGCTTGCGAGCCATCGAAATCGGACGGGCATGATGGTGATGGTCGCACACCCCTGGCTACTGTTGGCGCTGTTCGCGGGGCTTTTGCCCTGGTTTAACAGCGCCATCCTGAGCAAAACCATTCCATCCCTGGCCATCATCCCGGCCGACCGAAGCTCTCGGGTACTGGATCTGCTATTGAAAATGGTCGGTTGTCTAGCGTTTATCGCAGTGGTGCTGGGCGCGGCCGGACTTTACCGGGGCGAACAACGCATCGAGCGCATCGGCCAGGGCGCGGACATGGTGTTATTGCTGGATCGCAGTAACAGCATGGACAACAGTTTTGCCGGACGCGCGCCCAGCGGTGCGCTGGAAGCCAAATCCACGGTAGCCAAACGATTGTTGACCGAATTCATAGACCGGCGTGAACAGGATCGCATCGGCATCGCCACGTTCAGCACCACGGCCCAGTTCGTGCTGCCGTTAACCCGCAACAAAGCGGCGCTGACCGCGGCCATTGCCGCCACCGATACTCAGGCTTTGGCTTATACCCATGTTGCCAAGGGTCTGTCCCTGGCTTTGTCCTATTTCCAGCGTTTGGATTACCATGGACAACGAGTGTTGGTGCTGGTGTCCGATGGCGCGGCGGTGATCGATGCCGAAGTCCAGCAGCAACTTCGCACCGCCTTCAAGCAACTGGGCGTGCGCTTGTACTGGCTGTATCTGCGCGGCGAGGGCAGTCCGGGTTTCGAGACCGCGCCCGATGATCCCCGCCTGGATACGCCGCAAAGCATGCCCGAACGCTATCTCCATAAATTCTTCAACAGTCTCGACACGCATTACCGCGCCTATGAAGTTACCTCGCCCGAGGCGCTGGGGAATGCGATGGCCGATATCGATGCCTTGGAAAACCAACCGGTACGTTACTGGCAAACCGTAGCGCGCGAGGATTGGTCGGGCGTTTGTTATGCCTGGGCGGCGGCCATGTTAACGCTACTGATCGCCGCCCGTTTACTGGAGCTGCCGCGATGAAAATACGCTATCGGCTATCTTGGCTGTTACTGGTGTTGTCGTTGACCGTGACCGTATGGGCAGGCTGGCACTGGCAGCATCTGACATCGATCAACGCCACCTTGGCGAAGCTGAATGACGGGCAAAAAGTCTCGCTCAACCGGATTATCGATGCTCACCCGGAAATACGCTTGGCTCATGCGCATCATCTGGCTGACAAAAAACGTTACCGCGATGCGCTTTCGGTATTGGATAGGCTGTTCGGACTGGGCGATGAATCGTTCCAGGCACGCGTTCGTTACAACCTGGGTAATGTCTATCTTCGCCAGGCGGTGACCGCCACCGAAGACGGCCGGTTTGATCAAGCCATGAGCTTTGCCGAACTGGCCAAGCAAGCGCTGCGCCAGGCACTGGCTTTGCAGCCGGATTTTTGGGATGCCAAATACAATCTGGAAGTGGCCATCCGCCTGTTACCGGACATGCAGCGGATCAGCGCGCAGCGCGAGGAGGATGACCAACAGCCTGCCATCTCGCGGGTGACCACCATCCCCGGCATACCCAGAGGCTTGCCATGAACCGGCTTTGGCGGTTGCTGACAGCGCGTAATCTGCCGCTGTTGATCGCCTGGCTGGCGGTGTTGTGGTTGTTGACTGATCCGACTGCCAAGGGCGTCACTCGGGTGTACCGCATGACCTTCGTGGTCGATGTTACCCGCAGCATGACCGCCCGCGATTACCAACTGGACGGCGCGCCGGTCGATAGACTGAGCTTCGTCAAGCACAGCTTGCGTCAGTTACTGAACGCGCTGCCCTGCCAGTCCGAAATTGGCTTAGGTCTGTTTACCGAACGTCGGGTGATGCTGTTGTTTGATCCCATCGAAGTATGTTCCGGGTTTCAGGAACTGGACAGTGCGCTGATCAATCTGGACTGGCGCATGGCTTGGGCGGCCGACAGTCGCGTGGCTAAAGGCTTGCACAACGCTTTGACCCTGGCCGAAGCGCGCGGGCAGACTTTGGTTTTCCTGAGCGACGGCCAGGAAGCGCCGCCGGTCAATCCACGTTATCAGCCGGATTTATCCATCTTTCAAGGCAAAGTGCCGGGTTTGATTGTCGGCGTCGGCGGTCTTGCCAAAGTGCCTATCCCTAAGTTCGACAGCCAGTTCAGGGAAATCGGGGTGTACCGGGCCGAAGATGTACCGCAAGCCTCGCGTTTCGGTCTGCCGCCGGCCTCCGCCGCGCAGCAACCCGGTTACCATGCCCGTAACGCGCCGTTTGGCGATCAACAGGCGGTGGGTGAGGAACATTTAACCTCGGTGCGCGAGGATTATCTGAAAAATCTTGCCCGGTCAGCCGGCCTGGGCTATGTCCGGCTGACCACGGCGGATGGTTTCGCCGCAAGCCTCAAGCAGCAAGCGGGCTTAAGCCAAGCCCGTCCAACCGAACGCGATATGCGTTTCTGGGGCGCGCTTTTGGCCTGGCTGGCGTTGCTGCTGAGCTATAAGCCGCTTGCCGGGCAAAAATGAACCGATTTAACGGCAAAAAGAGGCCCGGTGACATTTCAGGTTGTCATGTCATGGGCTTATCAAAGCCATCAACCATACCCCATGCTCCATGCTCCATGTACCAGCAGTCATGGTCAATTTGGAAAAGTGAGATCTTTTCAGGCTGTGAATGGTGATGCGTCAGTAACCTGATTCAAGCACAGTAAGGCCAACAGCGTTCCGATAAAACAATCCAATCAGCACTTGCCCCAGCCTAAATGTCCTTTTAGAATCACTCTCAGTGCAACGCTCAGTTCCAGTTCCATTTTTATCTCCTGTGGGGGCGCAAGATTGAAATGGATGTGCGATGAACTTTCAAGTCTCTATATAAAGTCCTTTCAAATCAATGGCTTAACGTTTGTGTCGTGTATGAAGACGACTGTTCCCAAGCAAAAAGCTTGGGAACGAGCGAAACACGGCCATGATCAGAATTAACTATATTCTCTGCTATACTTATCCACAGTTTAATTAACTTTGGAGATAAACTGATGAAAACAAGTTCGGCTGTGTTATGCGCAGGATTGATGCTGTCGGTATCGGTTGCTACGGCCGAAGAGTATGACAGTTATCCTCATGGTGTGATTAATAAAGCGGGCAACGGTTTTGCCAATGTAGTCAGTGCGCCGATGGAAATACCTAAGAATATTATCAATACGACTAACGATAGCAATATTGTTTTCGGCGTTGTAGGTGGCTTGTTAAAAGGTACCGTTCACATGGTAGGACGCATAGGGGTCGGAGTTGCTGATCTTGTTACTGCGCCGATTCCTACCAAACCGGTTGTGCATCCTGAATTAGTTTGGGATGATTTTGATGCCGATACGCAATATGGGTCGATATTTCGTTTAGCAGATGAGTACGAATAATCTTAATAGCTTGCTATATGCGCTGAATGAGCGTTTTATTTTTTTAATTAGCAGTAATCTATTGCTTGTAGAGCAGAAAAAAGAATTTTTATGGAGCGGCGATGAAAAAAATAGTTGTATGTTCAGTAGTATTACTGATGTTAGGAGGGTGTGCGCATGAGATGCCGGTTGGTAAGGCCTTCGAAACGCCGGAACAACTGAAATTAAATTCAGCGTTTCATTGGAATGTATTAGCGCGTCACGAAGCCGGTATGGTTAAGAAGACGCTGGAGTCTTTTTCAAATTTACCGGTATATATTAAGCCGCCTGCGCCCAGAACGCCTTTTATGCAGGCCTATCATCATCTGTTAACCAGTAATCTCGCCGGTCAAGGCATTGCTATTATGACCGAGCCGGAATTTAAATTTAATGTAGCCACGATCAGCTATGTCGTTGATATTGTGCAGCATCCGTCGCATCGTTATAAAGAGCACCGAGAGTTGACCAAACCGTTAGCTCGAGGCGTTTATTATTTAACAGCAACAGCTTTAGCTAAAGGGGCTTACGACATCACCGAAAGCGCCATAGATGTCATTAAAGTACCTTTTTATGCGGTAGGTAATCAATTAAAACCTGATTTTTCATCGCTGGCAGAAGTGGTGATTACGACCCAGATGACCATGGGTAAGCAAGTGCTTAATTCGGATTCTCGTGTGTATTATGTAGAAAAGGCTAATTTAGCCCATTATGATTATGGTGGGCCTGTGCCATTACCGCATCATTTTACTGTAACCGATCGATAAGGATAAGGCCCCATGAGGACATTAGTAAAAGTTTTCGTACTGGCGACTGGCCTGTTATTAACAGGGTGTCAGACCTTAGATAATAAATATTATGGCATTAACGATAATCATTTAGCGGCGCAACGCTTAGTTGATTACATCAAAAAACGCTTACCGACCAAAGATCCATTAATTGCCGCAACCTTCGTCGATATTAATGACTTAACCAAATCATCGGCGCTAGGCCGTAGTATTGCCCAGCAGTTTGCAACAGTGTTCACCCGTAATCGTTATCAGGTTATTGAGGTTTTGTTGCGTAAAAATATTTATATTCAAAAACAAAACGGTGAGTTCTTACTATCAAGAGAGCTTGTCAATATTTCTCAAGACCATCATGCTCAGGCAGTGATTGTAGGCACTTATGCTGTTGGTGAGACGCGTGTGTATGTTACGGCAAAAGTGGTTGATGCCGATACTAGCGTAGTGCTCTCGGCTTATGATTATTCGATACCTATTGATAAAGATACGAAAGCATTATTGCTGAGGTGAGCGGATATACATAAATTTTTCAACCATTCAAATTCTCTCTAACCCGCCTTTGCTGAAGGAGGGTTAGATTGCCTAAGCGCCACTGAAGACATAAGACCTTAGGTTAACAGGCTGTGCGTTCCACCTTATGAGTTAGCTTTTAGTGAAGATGCCATAACAATCAAGACCCAGCCTCTAAAACTGATATCGACACTCAATGAAAATGCAATAAACCACATCGAAGTAGGCCAATTTATCCACACCAGTATGCCAAGTATGAACGAAACTAAACCTGTTATCCGGTTAGATAGAGGATTAGGTGTTTCGGAAAAAGACAACAAGACATTCCGGTATATGCCTTGAGTGAGCAAATAACCAACAATCAACAGATTAACATTGTTATCCGTAGTGTTATTGCTAAAAACAACCAGGAACCCGACGACAATATCTAATATGCCGCCCTGCATGTTAAAGAGGTAGCCTTGTGCTGTTTCGGATGCCAGGCCATCAATACAACGGAAAACCCCCACCAACAGAATAACCACGCCAATAACAGGAAACCAGGACGCATGGCCGCCAAACATATAGACATCGGGCGAGAACATGCTTAAGGCGGCAAGGATGGCGCCGATAAAAATCATCACACTTCCGAGAATGCTGTACCATCGTGGGTTAGCCGTAAATTGGATTAATTCTGTGGTTATTTTTGATTTCATTATTCAAATAATTTAATTTTCAATTGTTTCATTAAAGTTGAAAGTGCGAGGCATAAAGAACCTAACCGAACGTCGTCACTGTATGTTGTTTACGTCCGATAACTCAATCGTTGGTAAAACGGCAGTGCTCAATCCTGGTCGTCCAGCTCGAAGAAAATCCAGCCTACTCTTTCATATCGCTGTTTGATTTCCCGTTCCCATTGATTGGTCAAGTTAACTGCCTGAGCAACCGTCAGCTCGCCGTTAAGTTGTGCCTTGATACTGACCACAACCTGCCTGCCTTGATGAATGGCCCAGACATTGAATACCGTGACCACCGCCTTTTGCTGGCTGAGGAACTCGATGATTTGCACCTGAGTGGCAGGATCGGTTTCGCCCAGCAATAAGGAATGCACTTGCACGCCGATCAACACTGCCACCACGACCAGCAACACACCAATCGCTATCGAACCTAGGGCGTCGAATAGTGGATTGCCGGTGACTTGCGCCAACAGCAGGCTGATCAGGGCGATGACCAGGCCGGCCAATGCGGCGATATCTTCCCCGGTAACTACCATGAGCTCGCTGGAGTGCGTTTCCTTGAACCATTGCCACAGCGTACGTTCGCCTTTCTCTTGGGCTAGAGCTGCCAAGGCGCCACGCAGGGAAAATGTCTCAAGACCTATGGCAACCAGCAACACTAAAATTGCTAACCCCATGTTTTCCAGGCCCTGACGGTCGTGCCAGCGTAGAACGCCTTCGTAAATCGAAAAAACGCCGCCCACTGAAAACAAAATCATCGCCACCATCATCGACCAGATGTAAGACTCGCGGCCATAGCCTAAAGGATGCTTGTCAGTAGCCGCTTTCGCCGAACGTTTCAGGCCCACCCATAGCAAAACCTGATTGCCGCTATCGGCGAACGAGTGAATGGCCTCCGCCAACATTGCGCCGGAACCACTCCAAAACGCAGCCAGGGTTTTAACCAAAGCAATGCCGAGATTGGCGGCAAAAGCGTAAAGAATTGCTTTTGTGGACTGATGATCGGTGGACATAATGAATCCTGATTGTAAAAGTAACAGAGATAGGCTGAAGCTTAGCGGACTTTCGCCACTTGTACTTTTCTATCCGGCACGCCATGGTTGATCTTGAGCATGAAGCCCATATTCAGGATACGCTATTCCTGAACTCAGGTCGCCATGCCCAGGATGACTCGACAGGGTCTGGCTTCTCTCTTTGGCAAAGAGAAATAGAGGGCTCACGTATCAAGCTAACACAAATTCCTGCAGATCATTTGCCACTGACCGCTTTTGGCGAGTCTAAACAGCTCTTATGGTAACTGTTCACAGCCTGAAAAATCTCCCTTTGCTAAGGCTATGCTTGCGTT
>JAVVEW010000056.1:0-16431 GCA_032251045.1 Methylococcales bacterium | reverse complement strand
GTTAGCCTCAGACTTAAATACCCATATACTGGATGTTGCCCGCGCTAGCATATATCCAATGGCGCGCCTAGATCACATACCTGAAGCGTATTTACGCAAGTATTGCCTGAAAGGTGTGCGTAGCCAGAGTGGTGTGTTTCGTGTTGATGCGCCCATCCGGAGCAAAGTGCAGTTTCGACAACTTAATCTGAAAGATCCGGTGCCGGCCAATCTGGGCTCTTTCGATATTATTTTTTTACGCAATGTGTTGATTTATTTTCCTCCTGAGATCAAGAAAAGCGTCGTGGAGAGGTTGGTCAGAGTGTTAAGGCCGGGCGGTTATTTTTTTGTTAGTCATTCAGAAAGTCTGTATCGCGTTACTGATAGCCTGATTCAGGTCAGGCCTTCCATTTATCGGAAAACATGAAAATTATCGAATACCCTCGTGCGCGTCGCATTATTTTGGAGCCGGGCGATCATTATGCAGCCGCGCAGCCTGAGATTCTTTCGACCTTGTTAGGTTCGTGCGTGGCCTGTTGCTTGTACGACCCGGTCAAACATATCTTTGGCATGAATCATTTCTTGCTGGCCACCCAGTATCCGGTTCTGGATGGTCCTGTTCTGACCTCCGATGCCGGTCGTTACGGTATTCACGCGATGGAGCTACTGATCAATGACCTGATGAAGTTAGGCGCTAATCGCTTGCGCTTACGGGCTAAATGTTTTGGTGGCAGTGATATTTTGCGTATTTCTGTCCGCACATCATTGCCTACCGTCGGTCAAACCAATGTTGATTTCATCGAAAGCTTTCTAAATAGTGAAAATATTCCTATAGTCAGTGCCTGTTTAGGAGGTCGGCAAGGGCTGAATATTCACTTTCTAGGGCACGATTTTTCAGTCCGAGTTAAAAAAATTGGCGCCGCGAAGCTGTCTGATGTAGAGCATCAAGAGGCGCATTTTTGGCAAAAACAAATCAAGGCGCCTGAAGTAGGTCATCTTGACACCTGGTAATTTTCTATGAACCCGATCAAAGTTTTTATTGTTGACGATTCTGCCGTGGTCAGGCAGGTATTGACCCAGCAGCTGGATAGTTTGCCGGAGATCAAGGTAATCGGTTCCGCGCCCGATCCAATTTTTGCCTTGAAGCGCATGGAGGCGGACTGGCCTGATGTGTTGATTCTGGATATCGAAATGCCTCGCATGGATGGCATTACCTTTCTGAAAAAACTGATGAAGGAACGGCCAACGCCGGTGGTGATTTGCTCAACCTTGACCGCTAAAGGCGCTGAAGTGACACTACAGGCGATGAGTGCCGGGGCGGTGGACATCATTACCAAGCCTACCGTGAATCTGAAAAACTTTTTGCAGGATGCCAAAACCCTGTTGGCGGATGCCATCAAGGGCGCGGCACGCGCACGCATGAAATCAGCGCAACGGTTGACGCAACTGCCACCGGTCACGCCAAAGCTATCGGCGGATTCGGTGATTGCGCCCAGCACCAGTCGCACAATTGGCCAAACCACGGATCGGGTGATTGCCATAGGTACCTCAACCGGTGGCACGCAAGCGTTGGAATATGTATTGACACGCTTGCCGCGCTCCACGCCGGGCATAGTGATCGTACAGCATATGCCCGAGGCGTTTACCGCAGCCTTTGCCAAGCGGTTGGACAGCCTGGCGCAGGTAACCGTGAAGGAAGCCGAAACCGACGACAGGGTTATTCCCGGCCTGGCGTTAATCGCGCCTGGCGGCAAGCACATGCTACTCAGGCGCAGTGGCGCACAGTATCGAGTGGAAGTTAAATCCGGGCCGCTGGTCAGTCGCCACCGGCCTTCGGTCGATGTGCTGTTTCGTTCCGCCGCGCAAACCGCAGGCAGCAATGCATTGGGAATTATCATGACCGGCATGGGTGATGATGGCGCACGCGGTCTTAAGGAGTTGCACGATACCGGTGCCCTGACCATTGCCCAGGATGAAGAAAGCTGTGTGGTGTACGGGATGCCCAAGGAGGCGGTTAAGCTTGGCGCTGTGGATGCGGAACTGCCGTTAAGCAAGTTACCCGAGCTTATCGTGCACGCGCCGGATCGTATCCGTTTTCTTAAGCATGGATCGTAATAGCAGCGAAATAAATCACGTACTTATCTATTTTGAGACTATTCACAGGCGCTTCTGGCAAGGTGTAGCAAAACAGTTTCTTAGTATGCGCGGCAATATTTCGGGCGTCAAAACCCATTGAAATTGCCCGGATATCGGTCTAGTATTGATCAGATTCATTGATAGGAATCGAGTGAACATAATGGCAAGCTCTAAAGCTGCGCAGAAACCGAATCAGTTATTTGTCTTTGGCCTTGTGTTGTCATGGGGCATTTTTTCAGCGCTGGCGGTTTTAGTGCTGGCGGGTATGACGATTGTAAGTGGGTTGGCCGCGGGCGTGATTGTTATCGGCGCTTTCATTGTCGGTCACATGCTCTATGAAAACCAGCTTCAGCAATGGGAGCGCCAGGCTGAGATCAGTCTGGGTGCCTTTCAGGATGAGAAAAAACGGTTGGAGCACTATGCGCACTCTCTGGAGCAGCTGGTTGAGCATGTGGCGCCGATTCTGAGCCGCCAGGTACAGACTTCACGTACGCACACCGAGCAGGAAATTACCGTTCTGACACAGCGCTTTGCCGCTATGTTGGATCAGATTAGCGCTATTGTCTCGGAAACTTCACACACTCAGGATGGCCGTGATGTTGACGCAATCTTTGCTGAAGGTCGGCATGCGTTGACGCAGGTGTTGAAAGCTCTGAAAGAGATCAAACAGGTTGAGCACGAGGTTATCGAAGAGGTGCGTAAACTGTCGTCGTTAACCGGTCGCCTCAATGAAATGGCCATGGAGGTCAGAAAAGTTGCCGAGCAGATCAATCTGTTGGCGCTGAATGCCGCCATTGAAGCGGCGCGTGCCGGTGAAAACGGTCGCGGTTTTGCCGTGGTGGCTGACGAAGTGCGCAAGCTGGCTGGGTTCTCATCTACTACCGGCGAAAAAATCAGTTCCGCGGTCAATGATATTAGCGCGGCGATGCAGGCCACCGTCAAAAAATCCGAATCCTCCGGCGTAACGGAAGATAAAACCATCAATGATGCCGAGAACAGTATCAGTACCGTGCTTGCCGACTTGCAAACGGTGTTAGCCATGTCCAGTCACAATACCCGGATTTTGCAGCAAAACAGCGGTGAGGTGAGTGCTCAGATCAGCGATGTGTTAACCGCATTTCAGTTTCAGGATCGTGTCGCTCAGATGTTGCAGCATGTCGAGCATAATCTCGAAGCGATGCAGAGTTTAATTCAGCAGGCCCGGGAACAACGAGACACTCAGGAGCTTGATGTGCAGCAGGCACTGGCGCATATGGAACTCAACTATACGATGCCGGAAGAGGTGATGAATCATTCTACTGCCGGCGACAATCATGCCCAGGTCAAACATGATGACGACCTTACTTTTTTCTAACGTAACACGGCAAGGGATGTTATGGCTAAAACCATTATGATCGTCGATGATTCCGCTTCTATCAGACAGGTGGTTAGCATTGCCCTAAAAGGTGCAGGCTATCAGGTGATTGAGGCGTGTGATGGCAAAGATGCACTGGGTAAGCTCACTGGCGACAAAATCAACCTGATTATCACGGATGTCAATATGCCTAACATGGATGGCATTACCTTTGTGCAAGAGGTAAAAAAGCTGCCCATGTATCGATTCACACCGATGATGATGTTAACCACGGAAGCTGCGGAGGATAAAAAACAACAAGGTAAAGCCGCAGGCGCGAAGGCATGGCTGACCAAGCCGTTCCAGGCGCCGACCTTGCTGAACGCCGTTTCCAAGCTTGTCTTGCCTTGAGGCGGACATCATGAGCATCCAATTGACTGACAACGCCCAGGGTATCGGCATTCGGATCCAGCAGGAAATGACCATCTACACCGCTGCGGAACAGCAGCAGGTGTTGTACGAGCAACTGCGCAAGGGTAAAAATATTCAGATCGATCTCAGTGGTGTCACCGAGATCGACAGTGCGGGCTTGCAATTATTGCTGTGGTTAAAACGCGAATCAGGACGGCAGTCCTTGCAACTGCGTTTGACCGAGCATAGCGAGGCGGTAGTTGAAGTTTTTGAAATGCTCGATTTAAGCAAGTTTTTTGGCGACCCTATTGTGCTGGCGAAACAACGGACATCATCATGACTGATCTCGATCCCGCCCTGGCAACGTTTGCACAGGAATCGGAAGAACTGCTCCTGGAAATGGAGAGTGCCTTGTTGGTTTTGGAGTCTGACCCGAGTGATTCCGAGACCATCAATCAGCTATTCCGTGCCGTTCATACCTTCAAAGGTAGCGCCGGTTTGTTTGGTTTCGACCAGATCGTAGCCTTTGCCCACCAAGCAGAAACGCTGATGGATCAGGTTCGCAATGGCGAACGGGTGATCGATGATGTTTTGACTTCCGTATTGCTGGAAGGTAAAGATCACCTGAGCGAGCTGGTTCAGCACTTTCTGGCAACGCCTGATGCGCCCCTGCCTGAGGCGCTGCACGCCCAAAGTGAAAACCTCATTGCCAGACTGAATCCAGAACAAAAGCCTGCCAACCAGCTGCCTACCGAACCTGAAACCGCACTGCAAACCGAAGATAACGCAAACTTTGCCATTGATGAATGTTGGCTTATTTCACTGGACTTTCAGCAAGATGCCTTGCGCAATGGCATGGACCCGTTGTCGTTTATTCGTTACTTGTTGTCTTTAGGCGAGATTCAACAGATTTTGACTCTGTATCCCAACATGCCGGATGGGCAGGATATGGACCCGGAAAGTTGTTATTTGCATTTCAAGATCGCTTTTCGTAGCGACGCCGACAAAAAAACGCTTGAGCAGGTATTTGAATTTGCCGCCGATGATTGCGAAATAAAGATTCTGCCACCTAATGCCAGGGTCAAGGATTATCTGGCCTTGCTGGATAATTATGACGACCATTACTTGGCGCGTTTGGGCGAGATGCTCATTCAAATTGGCTCACTCACCGAGGCCGATGTGGACCGGGCGCTCAAGCAACAAAGCCAATATGAACAGGAGGCCGCCAGTCAAGAGGCCAAACCGCTAGGTGAAATTCTGGTGGAACAGCGCGTGGTACAAAAACCGTTGGTGGAAGAGGCCTTAAAAAAACAGGAACAAACCAAGCAAAAACTCACTAACGAAAGTAATTACATTCGGGTCGATGCCGATAAGCTGGGCCGGCTGATCAACCTGGTTGGTGAATTGGTGATTTCCAGCGCCGCTATGAACCTGATCGTGCAGCGTCATGGCATCAGCGACGCGGAAGACGTTGCTGCCGCGATGAATAGCCTGGTCAACAGTATGCGTGACACGGCATTGGAATTGCGCATGGTGCAAATCGGCGATACGTTCTCGCGTTTTCGCCGCGTTGTGCGTGATGTCAGCAAGGACTTGGGCAAGGATATCGAACTGCAAATCAACGGGGGCGAAACGGAATTGGATAAAACCGTGGTTGAAAAAATCAACGATCCCTTGACTCATCTGGTGCGTAACTCGCTTGATCATGGCGTAGAACCCCCCGAACAGCGTGTTGCGGCGGGCAAGCCCGCACAAGGCAGGGTGACATTAAATGCTTATCATGAATCGGGCCATATTGTGATCGAAATCAGCGATGATGGCGCGGGCCTTAATAGCGAAAAAATCCTCACCAAAGCGATTGCCAATGGTCTGGTCAAGCCGGATCAGACATTGAGCCAACAGGAGATTTTTCAGCTGATTTTTGCGCCTGGCCTCAGCACCAAAGATAAGGCCAGTAATTTATCCGGGCGTGGTGTGGGCATGGATGTCGTAAAGCGTAACATCGAAGCCTTGCGTGGCTCGGTTGCGGTATACAGCACGCCTGGTCAAGGCACCACTATCGGCATTCAGCTGCCATTAACACTGGCCATTATCGATGGTTTCATGATCGGTGCCGGTCATGAGCATTTCATTATTCCGCTATCTCTGGTCGATGAATGTATCGAGCTGGATCCAAAAGAATGTCAGATCAATGAGGTGGAGCACTACATTAACCTTAGAGGCAACGCTTTGCCTTACTTAAGGCTGGCTGATTATTTTGCCTGTCAGCCGCATCAACGTGACCACCAGCGCGAAAGCGTGGTGGTGGTTAAATTTGGTCAATCCAAGGCAGGTTTCGTGGTTGATCAGTTGCATGGAGAACACCAAACCGTGATCAAACCCTTGGGCAAGGTGTTTGAAAATCTTAAAGGCATTACTGGCGCGACAGTTTTGGGTGATGGTCAGGTTGCCTTGATTCTGGACGTTCAGAAACTGATCGAAACCGCCGTGCAACGCAGTCGTCATCGTTTTCAAGCGCAACGCCCAACATTCCATTGAGCCTGTTTATCCACTTTGAGGATTTCTCATGAACCTGAATGATTTTAAGATAAAAACAAAAATACTGACAGGTGCCATGCTATTGGTGCTGATCACCGTGGCCTTTAGTATTTTGGCGCGTGTCTATATCAGTAATGTTGCCGACGCCTTGTTCGGCATCACTGATAATAACGGTAAGGCCGTAGAGTATGCGACCGGTGTGGAACGCATGGCCTTGTCGATCATCATGGAGGAGAAAAACTACCTGCTTTACGAAAAGAACGAAAGTCATCAGCGCGCTGAAGCTAATGTGAAAAAACTACTGGGCTATCTTGATAAAGTCGATCAGCTGGCTAAGGAATATCAGAATATCGAACTTCTTAATCAATCAAAAACAGCGCGTGAAGGTACCTTGAAATATGCGGAAAAATACCGTAATGGTGTACAAGCGCTGAAGGATAACAAGGATCGCGTCCAGAAAATGATTGAAAAAGGCGAGGAAGTCTCTCAGACTGCGGATAGTTTCCTGCAACGGCAAATTCGATTGTATCAGGAGGCAAAGGCCGGTGGCGCGAGTGTCGCTGTCCTCGACCAGTATGTACAACGCTACATTGGTGCGACCAATATTTATATCAAGGCCATGGCCATCATGCGTGCCGAGAAGGAAGAGGTCAATTACAAAGATCGCAAGGCCTGGAAGCAAATGCAGGTGTGGTTGCCTGAGTTGTTGCGCATGTACGATGATCTGGAAAAAATCAACGACAGTGCCGAGGCGCTGCGCCTGATTGGTGTTGCCCGAAACGCCACTTTGGAATACAAGCAAGCCGCCGAGGACTGGATCGAGAATGACAACAAGTTGAAAGATATTCTCGTCGACATGGCAGAATTGGGTGAGAACGTGATTCTGCAGGCACAAACAGCCGAAGAAGCGGGCTTTGAATCGTTAGTGGTTGCTCGCGCCAATGCTCAGGAATTGGTGACCGAGGCTAACAAAATCATTATCGGCACTATTGTCGTCGCGCTGATTTTGGGTATCGCCATTGCTATGTTCCTGGCCAATCTGATCACCAAGCCGGTCACATTGGGCGTTACCTTCGCGCAAGCCTTGTCCAAAGGGGATTTGTCCGCACAACTGGATGTTGACGGTAAGGATGAAATTGGCCAATTAGCCAAGGCATTGATCGGTATGCGCGATCAGCTCAGTGATGTTGTGGCTCGGGTGAGAGCGAATTCAGACGCCTTGTCCAGTGCCTCGCAACAGGTCAGTTCAACCGCGCAATCATTAAGCCAGATGGCGACCGAACAAGCCTCCAGCGTGGAAGAAACCACATCGGCCATTGAAGAGCTGAATGCTTCAGTGCAGCAAAATACCGAAAATGCGCATGTGACCGAGCAAATGGCGACTAAGTCCGCAGAAGAGGCGCGTGAGGGGGGCGATGCTGTCAATGCTACCGTTGACGCAATGAAAAACATCGCCAAGAAAATTGGTCAGATTGAAGACATTGCTTACAAAACCAATTTGTTATCACTGAACGCGGCCATTGAGGCGGCATCAGCGGGTGAGCATGGCAAAGGGTTTGCCGTGGTGGCCGCCGAGGTTCGCAAGTTAGCTGAAAGCAGCCGGATTACTGCTGAAGAAATCAACGAGTTGGCAACCAATAGCGTTAACATTGCCGAGCGTGCCGGTCAATTAATAGCCACCGTGGTGCCAAACATTGTCAAAACATCCGATTTGGTTCAGGAAATCAATGCAGCATCGGTTGAGCAATCCAGTGGCATCAATCAAATCAATGACTCTATGCGGCAACTGGATAAAGCAACGCAGCAAAATGCCGCCAGCTCCGAAGAGCTTGCCGCAACAGCCGAAGAACTGAATGGCCAGGCAGGGCAATTGCAACAAGCCGTGGCATTTTTCAAGTTGGATCAAAATCAGACCAGCCATAGCGGCACCGGAGGCGCGCCGCTCAATCCAAGACGTTCGGCACCGAGCAAACCAGCAAGCATTAAAGCGACAGGCGCTGAGGATATGGATTTTGATCATGCCGATTTCGAACGCTTTTAACCAGCGGGGAATGAGGCAATGACCAATATCATCGAACAGGGTAAGCCGCAACGGGCATTGATCAACTCAGCACAGATTGGGCAATACCTGACCTTTCTGGTAGATCAGGAAAGTTTCGCGATCAATATTCTCGATGTTAAAGAGATTATTGAAATTTCACACATGACGCGCGTGCCCTTAACGCCGCAGTTTATTCATGGCGTCATTAACCTGCGTGGTAACGTGGTGCCCGTGATCGATTTGACGGCACGGCTGAAACAGCATACCGCAAAGGTCAGCAAGCGCAGCTGCATCGTGCTGGTTGAGATTCATGTCAGTGAAGGCGCACAACTCATTGGCATGTTGGTTGATGAAGTGCGTGAGATTCTGGAGATACCGGACAATAACATCCAGCCTGCGCCGGATTTTGGTACCGATATTCGTACCGAATTTATTCAGGCTATGGCGCGTGTGGATGATATTTTTATCATCCTGTTGGCTATCGATAAGGTTCTGTCACTGAGCGAGCTTTCACAGTTGGAACACATGGTGGCCAGTCATCAAGAAGCGGCTGGCGAGCCTGTGTCTTCTGAAGTATCGTAATGTTTTAGCGCTTAAAGCAGGACAACGGCGTTGCCGTGACGGTATTGTTACAAGGGCGATGATGGATAGGCATCGCCCTTTTTTTTCAGCTCGGATAAAAAAATGCACACTGATGATTCATGGCGCTCCCGGTTAACGCCAGAGCAATACCACATTTGCCGGGAAAAAGGCACCGAACTGCCGTTTACCGGTGAATACTATCACTGCCAAGATCCCGGGATTTACCATTGCATCTGCTGCGGCGCGGCGTTGTTTGATGCCGAACATAAATACGATTCCGGCTCCGGCTGGCCCAGCTTTTATCAACCTCTGGCAGCGGAGGCAGTCGCCGAACATCCCGATGCCAGTCACGGCATGCGCCGGGTTGAAGTTACCTGTCATCAATGCGGCGCGCATTTAGGCCATGTCTTTGAAGATGGGCCTAAGCCCACCGGCCTTCGTTATTGCATCAATTCCGTGGCTCTGAAACTGGAAGCGGAATGAATATTACCGATTTATTGGCTTTTATCGATGCCAGCCCATCACCCTGGCATGTGGTGGCAACGGTCACCGAAAGGCTGAAACCTCTGGGTTTCAAAGTCCTCACCGAAACCTCGCCCTGGACGCTTAAACCCGGCGGCAAATATTTACTATGCCGTGACGGTTCGGTAGCTGCAATCATCGTCGGTACCGAACCCTTTCAACAAAGCGGTGCGAAACTGATTGGCGCGCATACCGATTCGCCTGGATTTCGCATCAAGCCTAAGCCGTTAAGTTTACAGGATGGCTATCTACGGCTGGCTGTGGAGGTCTATGGCGGGCCGACACTGGCCACGTTTGCCGACCGCGATCTAAGCTTGGCTGGACGGGTGAGTTATCAACAAGGCTCGACCATCAAAAACCGGATGGTCAGAATCGATCAACCACTGCTGCGTCTGGCCAATCTACCGATTCACCTGAATCGAGGCGTGAACAGCGAAGGACTTAAGTTTGATCTGCAAAACGAACTGCCGTTACTATTTGCCAACTCGGGCGAGGGTGTGTTGGAAAACAACCGCTTCATCGGCTGGCTGGCCGAGCAGGCAGGGCTGGACGATGAGTCGATCAAAGCTTTTGAACTGGCCGTGTACGACACCCAGAAAGGTGCGGTTTGGGGCATGAATAACGAATTTTACAGCAACAGCCAGATCGACAACCTGGCCTGTTGTCATGCCGCGTTAATGGCCTTGACCGAAACGTGTGATGAAGCCTTTCAACAAACGCGAGTCAGCATTCTGTTCGACCACGAAGAAATTGGCAGTCAAACCGCAGAAGGCGCCGATGGCCGGTTTTTCACCGATGTCATGCACGCCATTGCCGGTGACCACATCCCTGAAAACGTGCGTCAAGGCATGGCGCGCAGCTTTTTGATCAGCGCCGACATGGCGCATGCCTATCAACCTAATTTTCCCAGTTACTATGAATTGGATCATAAAGTGATCGTCAATCAAGGGCCGGTGATTAAAAGCCATGCCAAACGCCGTTACGCCACCGATAGCCTGGCTTCGGCCTGGTTCAGCCATTGGTGCGAGCAGGCGGGTGTGCCGGTGCAGCAATACAGCCATCGTGGTGATATACCTTGTGGCAGCACCATCGGTCCGATCAGCGCCGCCAAACTCGGCATTCGCACGGTTGATGTCGGCAGCCCCATGTGGGCCATGCACAGCGCCCGGGAAAGCGCCGGCGTGCTCGATCACGACTACCTGACCAAAGCCTTTACTGCGTTTTATCGAGACAACGATTTTTTGACTGCACTGTCAGCCGGTAATGGCTCATGAGGTTGATTTTCAAGATAGTCAATTGACAGGAGGCGCAGCGTTTGCGATGCAGGTGTTTGCTATCGCAAAGTCCAGTATTTACGGGACTGGCAGGCGCCTGCTTGACCGGCTTCAGAGAGATTGACAGAAACCTTTTTCAGGTTGCAAAAGGTTACATTGACAATTAAGACAACCGGTCGTATTATCCAGTTGCCATGACCGTTAAGATACAAAAGCAAATCAACCGAGATAACTTGTTAAGCCAAGGCGTCGCTTTGTTGATGGCGCACGGCTATCATGGCACAGGTTTGAAGGCGTTATTAGACGCCGTCAACATCCCCAAAGGGTCTTTTTATAATTATTTCGGCAGTAAAGAACAATTCGGTGCCGAGGCCATTCAACATTACATCGAGCCATTTATTCAACAGCTCAATAGCTGTCTGGCGCAAAATCCTGACGATTCTCTGGCGGCCATCAGGGGCTATTTCCGTCAGCATATATCCGAGTTGCAAGCAGCCGACTTTCAAGGCGGCTGTTTATTAGGTAATTTAATGGGGGAGATTGGTGACAGCAGCGAAGTCTGTCGGCAGTCGTTACAAAACGCCGTTGCGCGTTATCGTAATACTTTACAAGCTGGGTTGACACGCGCGCAAACGCAAGGACGAGTCCGTACCGACAAAACAGCCGGTGAGCTGGCTGATATACTGGTTAATGCTTGGCAAGGTGTTTTATTGCGCGCCAAAATCGAAAAATCCACCCTGCCGTTAGATCAGTACTGTCGAGATTTATTGGACGACTACATCGTTGCCACTCAGCAGCATTGATGGTCTTGAAAATATTTGGGACGTTTTTTTGTTCATTATTAAGATGACCGGTCATATATTTTATGCTTCTAATTCCATAGAACCTGAACAAGGCGGCATGTGTCCTGCAAAGGCTTAACTAGGAAAAATGCAGGCATAGTACTGATATGGCTAAATTGATAGTTCTTTTTATAAGTAACACCTTCTCGCAAAACCATCTGCAATGAAGTTAATACAGGAGGAAAACCATGCCTAAATTTGTTATCGAACGCGATATTCCAGGAGCGGGTCAACTAACGGCCACCGAGCTGCAAGCTATTTCACAAAAATCATGCGGCGTCTTGCGGCAGATGGGGCCGGCTATTCAATGGCTGCAAAGCTATGTAACCGATGACAAGGTTTATTGTGTTTATATTGCGCCCGATGCCGATAGCATTAAAAGCCATGCCGAGCAGGGTGGATTCCCGGCGAACCGGATCAGCGAAATCAAAACCATGATTGATCCGACCACCGCCGAAGCTTGATCCGTCTGGTAACCGTGATGTTCCAGGCCAATGCCTGGCGTTACTTTTTTATGTGGCGGCTTACTCTGAAAGTGTTTGCAATATTCCCTTGAAGGGTAAGTCGTTACAGCTTTGCCAAGGTGATATTTTATGAACATTAAAAAAACGCTTTATGCCATGTTACTGACCGGGCTGGTGTCGATTCACACACCTGTCCAAGCGGAAATTTTGGCGATGATGAATTATGAAAGCCGGGCACAAGCGTCATTGACGCACTCCAGGTTATCCACTGCCCCCCAGCGTCGTGAAGGCATTGCCATCATGGATGTCGATCCCAAGTCGTCGCGTTTTGGCCAGGTGTTAATGGATATTCCGTTGAATCCGGAATGGGTTGCGCATCATATTTTTTACGACAAAACCATGCGTAAGGCCTATGTCACGTTTTTGCAGAACTCGCAGCTCGGTATTATCGACATGCAAAAATTTCCCTATCGCATGGAACTGCTCGATTTGCCGCAGTGTTCGTTTGCCGAAGACATCATTTTTTCCGATGATAATAAAACTTGGTATGTGACCTGCATGGGCGACGATAAAATCGTCGTGGGCGATGTGAAAACCGATACTGTGACCACCACTATCAAAACCGCCGCGCTGCATCCCCATGGTTTCGCCGTTAACAATAAAATCGACCGAGCCTTGGCAACCAGTACCGTGCGTGGTTCCGACCTGGGCGATGCCGGCGAATTTTTAACTGTTATTCAACCCAGCACAAATAAAGTGTTGGGCACCGTTAAGGTATCCGATAAAAAATCGCCTTCCGGCGAGGCACCGGTGGAAGTCGTGTTTGTGCCGGGAAGTGAGCCTGCCGTTGCCTATGTCACCAATATGTACGGCAGTAGCTTGTGGGCGTTGACCTTTCAGCCTGATACCAAAACGTTCAAGTCGAGTAAAGTGTTTGATTTCGGCCAACAGGGTTTTAATGTGCCGTTGGAAATCTATTTCAACGAGCAAGCGGACAAATTGTTCGTGACCACGGCCAAGCCCGGTCATTTCCATATCTTTGATATAAGCCAGGGACCGTTGAAGCCCAAGCTCATGAAGTCGATTCCGGCGGGCGAAGGCGCGCATCATGTCGCGTTCACCAAGGATTGGCAATATGCCTTCGTGCAGAATGCGCTACTTAATTTACCCGATATGAGTGATGGTGAAATCACCGTCATCGACTTGAACAAACAGACGGTGGTGGCGCGTATCGATACCCTGAAACAGCAGGGCTTGTTGGCCAATTGCATTGTCTTATTGCCGGAATGGAATCATTTGGCCGGTCATTAACAGGCATTGGCAATGTGCTGCCTGGTTACGTTATGCCGTGATTGCATCCATCATGCCCTGACATCCCGTCAGACTGAGCGCGCATCCGGTCAAACGGGCAGAAGCTTTTCGCCTGCCCATAAGTGACTTAAGGTTTCGCGCTCGCGAATCAGATAGCTTCTGTCGCCATCCACCATGACCTCGGCCGCCCGTGGCCGTGAGTTGTAATTGGAACTCATGCTGAAGCCATAGGCGCCGGCCGAACATACCGCCAGCAAATCCCCCACCGCCAGGCGCAGATCGCGTGATTTACCGAGAAAATCACCGGTTTCACAGACCGGGCCGACTATATCGAAGCTGTGTGCTTCACCGTCATCGAGCCTGGGCTTGACCGCGATAATGTCTTGCCAGGCTTGATATAACGAGGGACGCATAAGATCGTTCATCGCGGCATCGACAATGGCAAAGTGTTTATCCTCGGTGGCTTTCAGATAATCCACTCGGGTGACCAGAATGCCGGCGTTGCCGGCGATCGCCCGCCCAGGTTCCAGCAGAATCGGATAACGCTGATCACCTAAGTGGTTTAATAAGGTTGCGACATAGTCTTGCGGCGTGGGCGGTTGTTCATCGCGGTAGCGAATGCCCAAGCCGCCGCCCAGATCCAGATGCTTCAGGATTATACCTTGCTGGCGCAGGCTGGCGACCAGTTCCAGGATTTTGTTCAGGGCATCGAGAAAAGGCCGGGTGTCGGTCAGCTGCGAGCCGATATGGCAATCGATGCCGATAATATCCAGATGAGGCAGGGCGGCGGCACGCTGGTACTGGGCCAAGGCGTCCGTGCTGCTCAAACCGAATTTGTTTTCCTTCAAGCCGGTGGCAATGTATGGATGGGTTTTGGCATCGACATCGGGATTGACGCGAATGGAAATCGGCGCAGTTTTGCCCATTGCGCCGGCCAGTCGGTTCAGTCGGTCCAGTTCCTCGGCCACTTCGATGTTAAAACAGTGAATGCCGACTTCCAGCGCCCGTTGCAGCTCGTCATCACGTTTGCCGACGCCGGAAAAGACGATTTTGCCCGGCTCGCCACCGGCTTTAAGTACGCGCTCCAACTCGCCGACCGAGACTATATCAAAGCCTGAACCCAGTCGCGCCAGGACGTTCAGCACGGCCAGGCTAGCGTTGGCCTTGACCGCGTAACAAATCTGGTGCGGATGCTGGCCAAATGCCCGGTCGAACGCTTGCCAGTGTTGTTCCAGCGCAGTCTTGGAATAAATGTAACAAGGGCTGCCGTAGCGTTCGATCAAATTGCTGACCGGACAGTTCTCGGCGTACAGCTCGCCGTTTTGATAGTGGAATACGCTCATTCGTCGGTCTCGTCGGTGTTTTGTTGACGCTGGTCTTTAGGTACATAAATCGGCGGCGGCTGATCGGGCAGATACAGCGGGCCGAACTGACCGCAGCCGGTGAGGCTGACGGTCAGCAGTAACAACAGCAGTTTGTTCGCCATTAACTTTCTCCATACACGCGCTGGGGCAGCCAGGTGACCAGTTCCGGCCACAGCCACAACAGGCTTAACATAATCAGTTGCAGGACGATGAACGGCATTACGCCCCAATAAATCTGCCGGGTCTGGATTTCTGCCGGGGCCACGCCGCGCAGATAAAACAGGGCAAAGCCAAACGGCGGGGTCAGAAACGAGGTTTGCAGGTTCATCGCGATCAGAATACCCAGCCAGATCGGGTTGATGTCCATGGTCAGCAGCACCGGGCCGACAATCGGCACGATCACGAACACGATTTCGATAAAATCCAGCACGAACCCTAACAAAAACATCAGCAGCATAACCACCAGTAACGCCGTGGTTTTGCCGCCGGGCAAGTCCGATAGCCAGGAAACGATCAGTTCCTCACCGCCGAAACCGCGAAACGTCAACGAAAACAGCGCCGCGCCGATCAGAATCGCAAACACCATGCTGGTGATTTTGGTGGTTTCCCGGGTGATGTGGGTTAAATCCTTGAAACTGAGTTGCTTGCGCAGCAGTGCCAGAACCAAGGCCAGGGTAGCGCCCAGCGCGGCGGCTTCGGTGGGTGTGGCAAAGCCTGCGATAATCGAACCCAGCACGGCCAGCATCAGCAGCAAGGGCGGGGCCAGATCGGCCAGCAAACGTAACCAGAACCGGGCATCCCGTTGCTGACCGTCGGCCAGTATCGGGCGCGGCATCCAGGCCGGCTTGACATGGGCCAGCACGATCAGGAACAAAAGATACATGCCGACCAGCATCAGCCCAGGCAGCAGCGCGCCGACGAACAAGTCACCGACCGATACCGTTTCCGGCGCGAAAATACCCATATTGAGCTGTGCCTGCTGATAGGCGTTGCTTAAAATATCGCCCAACAATACCAGCACGATGGAGGGCGGTATGATCTGTCCCAGCGTGCCGGAAGCGCACAGCGCGCCGCAGGCAATCGCCGGGTGATAGCCTTGTTTCAGCAAGGTGGGCAACGATAATAAACCCATGGTCACCACGGTGGCGCCGACAATGCCGGTGCTGGCCGCCATTAAAAGGCCGACCAGCATCACCGCGACACCCAGGCCGCCGCGTACCGAGGCAAAGGCGCTGTTCAGGTCGGTAATCAGATGTTCGGCGATTTTCGAGCGTTCCAGGGTCACGCCCATGAACACGAACAACGGCACCGCGATCAAGGTTTCATTGCGCATGATGCCGTACAGTCGGTTGGGCACAGCTTCCAGAAAAGCACTGTCGAAATGACCCAGATAACTGCCTAACCCGGCGAACAGCAAGGCCGTGCCGCCCAGTGCGAAGGCCACCGGAAAGCCGGTCAACAGCACGATAAAAACCGTTGCGAATAACAATAAAGCCATAAGTTCAGATTCAGGTGGTTCTGGCCGGTAAAAAACCAGGGGGGGCGGCCTTGGCCCAAGTTGTGACGAAACAAGTATGGTTGCCCCGCAATCGACCATTATAGCGCGTTACGTTGTGAAATTTATGGTCGATGTC
>JAVVEW010000055.1:0-16700 GCA_032251045.1 Methylococcales bacterium | reverse complement strand
AGTGTACGGTGCCGGTGAATTGATTCCCGCGTTTGAAGTGTTCGATGCGGTCGCCAAAGGTACCGCGCAGATTGGTCACTCCGGCGCCTATTACTGGAAAGGCAAGGCTGAGGCCAGTCAGTTTTTTTCCGCCATTCCGTTCGGCCTGACTGCTCAGGAAATGAACGCCTGGCTCTATCAAGGCGGCGGTTTAGAATTATGGCGGGAGCTTTATAAACCGTTTGGCATTCTGCCTTTGCCGGCCGGCAACACCGGCGTGCAAATGGCCGGCTGGTTTAACCGGGAAATCAACTCCAGTGACGATTTGAAGGGTTTGAAAATGCGCATTCCGGGGTTGGGCGGCGAAGTCTTGCGCCGCGCCGGCGGTACGCCGGTGACCACACCCGGAGGCGAATTGTTTTTGGCCTTGCAATCCGGCGCACTGGACGCCGCCGAATGGGTGGGGCCGTACAATGATCTGGCGTTCGGGTTGTATAAAGCGGCTAAATACTATTATTACCCCGGCTGGCAGGAACCTGGCTCCACGCTGGAAGCCTTGATCAACCTGGAGGCATTCAATGCCTTGCCTGAAGATTTACAGCAGATCGTGCGATGTGCCTGCCAGGCGGTGAATCTGGACATGCTCAGCGAATTTACCGCACGCAATTTTCAGGCGCTGGAAACGTTGCAAACCAAGCATAAGATCAAGGTATTACCGTTGCCGGATGATGTACTGAATACGCTGAAACATTGGTCGGATGACGTTGTTAAAGAGCTGGCCGGAAAAAATGACCTGGCCGGCAAAATCCATCAATCGGTCACCCAGTTCCGGGCGCAGGTCGCGCATTGGAGCCATATTTCCGAAGCAGCCTTCTTGCGAGCACGAGGCGTTTAGGCGTTACTTAAAAAAAGGCCGACCTGTCATGTCAGAGTCACCCTGGGCATTTTTAGCCATGAGCGACTATCAGGCTCCGGGGCTATACAGCGCCAGTGCCGCCCGCTTGCGTTTGCACACACTCAAACACTGGCTGGTCAATCAATGGCAAACCCAGTCACCTGCACCTATCAAGCAGGAAAGCGAGTTAAGACCTTTGTCGGCGGAAACGCTTCAGCACTGGGTCAGGCCCATTGACTGGCAACCTGGGATTGACGCGCTGGATCAGGTTCTGGAGCCTTGGTGGCAGTCCAAGCCAGGCAGCGCAGCGGTGCAATGGCTGGTCAGCCCGCCCGGTTCGCGCCTGGCTGAGCTGGTCAATGCCTGGGCTGGTTACCACCAGCTAACGCTATGCACAGCACCCGCCCCCGAGCAATTGTTGAATGGCCATGACGCACAGAAAGAGCTCTGGCCCGACCCTCATCAGCCATGGGTCATACTGCATCTGGAACATTATTACTTACGACATTTACACGGTTTGGCTTTGATACGCAGCTTGTTGAACCGGGCGATGCGTGGCGACTTGGGCTTGGGGGTGATCTTACTGGACAGTTGGGCCTTGACCTTTCTCAGGCAGCTGGGTGTGTACTTGCCAGACAATCCCTGGACATTGCAACCTTTTGACGGTCAAGGACTGGCGCGGGCGTTTCTTGACTGGGTGGCTCCCGAGCAGCGTTCATCCTGGGTATGTCGACATGCGGCCAGCGGTAAAGTGGTGTTGAGTCAGGCCATGCTTGATGAGGCTCAGATTAGTGCGGAATTAAAACAGCTGGCGGTTTATTGTCGAGGGAATCTTGGTCTGGCCAGGACGTATTGGCGTGCCCGTCTGAAAGCTGAGCCGGAGCCTGAACAAGACACGGACAGCGAACACTATCAAGCCAGTGTCTGGTTGGGCGACATGCCCGAGCCGGTCATGTTGCCGAGTACCTTGGCGCACGACACGGCGCTGATACTGCATGTATTGTTGTTGCACAACGGCCTGCCAGATGGCGTGCTGCCCGAGTTGTTGCCGATGCCCGCCTATGGTATTGACGCTAGGTTGGCTGAATTAGCCGCGCTGGGCGTAGTTGAGCTATGCGACACTCGCTGGCGAATTGCGGAACAGGCTTATATCGCCGTGCGTGAATATTTGCGTGGTCGCGATTTTGTCACCGATGACTTCTGACTTGAACAAAGACCGGGTCCTGCCATGCCCAATGAACAACTGACCCGCATTTTCAGAAACCTGGATACCAGCGCCTGGCTGGAGCTGTTATTGATTGGTGTCGTCACCGTGGCGGCGATTCAGGTCATGCAGGTGATATTGCCCTGGCTTGCCAATCGTTTGCATGGCCGCTGGCGGTATGCGTTGCTGGCGCTGGTGCCTTTGCTGCGCTTGCTTTTGATGTTGGCCGGGTTTTTATTGATGGTGCCGCGCATCATCGAGCCTTCCCTGCAAAACATGGTTGCGATCATGGGTTCACTGGGGTTGGCGCTGGGCTTCGCATTGAAAGACTATGCGGCCAGTTTGATTGCCGGCGTGATTGTGGTGGGCGAGCGCCCTTATCGTAATGGTGATTGGGTGGAATTTGACGGGCATTATGGCGAAGTTCGGCATGTTGGTATGCGCACTGTGCAGCTGCATACGCCCGATGACTCCCTTGTGTTTATTCCGCACCTGAAACTGTGGCAACAAGCCATTATCAATGCCAACAATGGCACCGCCAGTTTGCAATGCGTGGTGAAGTTTTATTTACCGCATGACCATGATGCCAGGCAGGTCAGGGCATTGTTGACCGATGTGGCCTTGACCTGCCCATATTTGCGTTACCAGCGTCCTATTGCGGTCATGGCCAGGGAATATCCCTGGGGTTTGCAGTATCGTGTCAAAGTTTATCCCATCGACCCGCGTCAGCAATATGCTTTGATCACCGACCTGACGGTGCGTGGCCGCGATGCACTATCAGCCTGGGGTATCGGTCATGCGCGGGTGCCGGTCAGCGTGTCGGACAAGTCAGATCAAGCCGAGTAAGTTCGGGTAAAAATCCCCCTTTCTCAAGCAAAGGGAGATTTATCTGGCCGGTTCTGAGTTCAATTCTTCTGATTCCGCGCTGGTTGATACGGACGAGCTGTTTGCGGATTTAAGAAAGCGATTTTTAAGCTTGCTGAACGCTGACCATAGCGTTTTATCCATGACCACTTCGTTGCCGATGGAAACGATCACGCGGCTTAGTTCAGGAATTTCCGTTTTGGTGGATACCAGATAAATCGGCTGTACATACAGCACTGATTGTTTCATGGGCAGGATAATCATTCGCCCGTAAACCACTTTGGAGCCGTGTTGATCCCACAAGGTCATTTGCTCTGAAATTTCCGGGTTCTGGTCAATTAAAGCCTCTACCTGGGCCGGGCCATTGACCTGTATGTCTTTCAGGAATCTGAATACTCTGATTTGTGGCGTGTAGGCGTCTGAACAGTTTTCTATATCGTTAATGCCGGCTACACCCAGCATGCTCAGGTTGTCACGACTGATCGGTGTCATCGGGGTGATTAAGACAAACTCTTCTTTTTCATCACAGTAGCCAAAATTGAGAGTCAGGTAATAAGGCATGACCCGTTTGTCGTGAGCGCGGGCGTAATCCCAGGTTTCCGCCTGTTGATAAAATAACTCAGGTTCAGTCTGGTGATATTTTGCATAAATTCTGATCTGCTGGTTGAATAAATCTCTGGGGTAACGCAGATGTGTAAGCAGCGCCTTAGGCATTTCATCAAGATCATGAAAAACGCCGGGGTAGGCCAGGCGGTAAGCTTGAATGAGGACATCATTGGGGTTGGCGACATAAAAACGGGTTTCACCTGAATAGGCGTCAACCACGACCTTCACCGAGTTGCGGATATAGTTAAATTCTTTATTACGAAAGATTAGGTTCTTCTCTGCATATTTTGAAACAGGATACCACTTGGACAGTGTGTAGCCATCGATGATCCAGTAAAAGCGATCTTGGCTCATCACCAAATAAGGGTCTTGATCCAGTTGCAGGAATGGGGCAAGTCTGTTGGTACGTTCCAGGATATTGCGCCGAATTAACAGCCGGCTTTGATCAGAAATGTTGACGGAGAAAAATACTTTCTCATCTTTCAGGTAGAACGCCAGCAATAATTTACGGAACAATGAGGCAATAGGAATACCGCCGCCTTGATAATTCAGATTTTTCCCGCTTCCGGTAAGGCCTACAGTGTCCAGAGAGTTAGGGGCAATGGCGTAATCATACAGCTCCTCACCATAATAGATATTGGCTTTATCTACTTCCATCCCAACCGGCGAATGCATATTCAGATCGCGTAAATACCAGACAATCGGGTTTCCAGCGTCTTGGGCGGCGGGTGTTACAACCGCGCCATAACCATGAGTGTAACGTAAATGCTTGTTTTCCCAATTCTGGGCTTCTTTAGGTAGCCGGTCAATATTCATTTCCCGTGCCGATAGGTTCACTTGCTGAGTATGATCATTTATCTGATAGCGATCTTCATCCACGTTCAGAAAGCTATAGTAAGGACGGATGCCTTGCAGTTGGGCATAAACATTGGTCAATAACTCACGGTCCCAAACCGGAATGTTTTCAAAACGACGCTGGGAACTCCATTGTTCGATGTCCTGGGTGGGATTTAAGGTTACTGGAAAATCAATGGTTTTGATATTGTTCAGATCATATGCCGACAAAGTGGCCTTGATATTGCTTTTCATAAAGCCTTGTTCGGCTTTAACCGGATTTGGTTTTACGATCAGGCCGGTCATCAACTGCGGAATAATATCAATCTTGCGCATGCCAAGGAACAACAGAAACAGGCTTAAGCTGATGACCAACGGCGCTTTAACGCGTGGTTTATCGGAGAAAATAAAAATAGCTGCCGACCCGCAAACCGCCAGAAAGGCGAGAATGGCCAGCCAGATCAGGGGCAGGTGGTAACGCAGTTCCACAAAACCTGGGCCAAAGAAGACCGGTTCGTGGCTATCGACATAAAGCAGGCTGTAGCGCTCCAGTAAAAAACCCCAGACGACAAACAGCATGACAAAGCCCATCAATACTGACAGATGAATCTTGGCGCCGGTAGGTAAGTTTTTTTCCTGATTGGGAACGATAACATGGCTTGCCCAATACAACACGGTTACCAAGACAAACAGTATGAATGCGGTGATCAGCAATTCCTTTTGAATTAACTGATAAATGGGATATGAGAGTAGATAAAAACTTACATCACGACCATATACCGGCTCGGTTATTCCGGAATTTTGGCCAAAAAAGAACAATAGTGCGTCTTCCCATTGGTCGTAAAAGGGAATGGCGATCATAAAGGCCAGAATAAAGGATAGCGGCGTATAGATTTTGATCGAGCCGCTCATGAAGGCGTCGGCCATGCGCTCGAAGCTGCGTTGTTTGCCGATATCGAGATAGATTTCATCCTTGGGATTAAGGCTCAGGTAACGTGAGGCAATCCAGAAATGAAAAAAGAAAATAGAAAAAAAGACCACCGTGACGCCACCGGATAAAAAGAAACGATACAGTAGTCGGAGCCAGAAATAGGCCTGAAACTTGAGTGATTCAAACCACCAGTAATCGACAATCAAGTCGAGAAAAACAAAATAGAACGCGATATAAACAATGACCGACAACAGTACCAGGGCGATCAATAATGCAGGCAGATACTTAAAAATGCGCATGGGTTTCATCTCAATGATAAGTCGGTAAGCGGTGACAAAATAATGTTCATGCAGGTTCTCAGGCAGTTTGGCGACTCACAACAGCCGTTACAACTGTTTATCGAAGCATTTACGGAATTTGTTCAGGCACTTTGATGCGCCAGGCTCTTGTTGACAATTTCGTAGACATCGGCTGACAAGTCAGGTTCGGCCAGAATACGGCTTAGTGCCTGGCGCATCAAGGCTTGTCGGCTGGCATCGTAGCGTTGCCATTGCGATAGTGGCTTGAGCAGCCGCGCCGCGATCTGTGGATTGAGTCGGTTGAGCTTCATGATATGGTCGGCCAGTAGCGCGTAGCCTTGGCCATCAGGTGAATGAAATACGCTGGGATTGGCTTGGCTGAAAGCACCGAGCAAGGCGCGGGTGCGGTTCGGAGTACCCAGGTCAAAATCGGCGTGCGTCAACAGACCGGTGACCGTTGCCAGGGTTTCAGGCTGCGGTGATGTCGCTTGCACCCGGAACCATTTATCCATGACCAGCGCTTCATGCCGCCAGGTTTGCTGGAAATGCGCCAGTGCCTGTTCCCATCCCGTCAAACGATGATGCACCAGGGCGGTCAGCGCGGCGAGTTGGTCGGTCATGTTACCAGCGTTTTGATAATGCCGGGTGGCCAATGCCGCGTACTCGGGTTGGTTCAGCCTGGCCAACAGCTGCAGGCAGATATTGGCCAGGCGTCGACGTCCAATGGCTGGCGCGTCCCTGGCGGTGTCCGCATCTTGATGATAACGTTGGTATAGGCGCAGCAAACCATCTTGACCATGCTCGGCCAAGGCTGTTAGCCGGGCTTCCCGAATCCGGTGCAGGCCGTCTACATCGACCACCGGCATGAGTTCGGCCAGATAGGTTTCTGAAGGTGGGGTCAATAATTGCGCCCAATAAGCCAAATCGGTAAATTCCTGTTCCAGCAAGGCTGTCATGCTGTCCAGCCATAAAGTGCTGGCAGGTGTGTTCTGGCCGCTGTCAAGTTCGCCCAGTACGCTCTCGATGAACAGTGTTTGTCCGGCTTCCCAGCGGTTGAAGGGGTCGGTATCGTGGCGCAGTAAAAATGCCCAGGTTTCGGGCTGGCGCGGGTAGTTCAGTTTTACCGGTGCGGAAAAACCACGTAGTAGTGATAGCACAGGCGGTTCTGTGACCTGCTCAAACACAAATTGTTGTTCGGCTTGTTGCAGAATCAGCAGCCATTGCTGCTGTGGTGCGCTATGGCCTTTTAGCACCGTGTTGAGCGGCGCACCACTTGCCTGACTCAGCAGGCCGGTTTGGATGGGAATGGGGACGGGTTGTTTGACCTTCTGGTCGGGCGTTGCAGGCGTGTTCTGGCTTAGCGTTAAGGTCAGGCGTTGCTGCGCAGCATCATAGTCGCTGTTAACGCTGACCACCGGCGTTCCGGCTTGTGCGTACCAGCGTTTGAATGGGGTCAGGTCGTACTGATTGGCATCGGCTAAGGCATTGACAAAGTCATCACAGGTTACCGCCTGGCCGTCATGGCGCTGGAAATATAAATCACAGCCTTTCCTAAAACCTGTGGCGCCTAGCAGGGTGTGCAGCATACGCACCAATTCAGCACCTTTTTCATACACGGTTACGGTGTAGAAGTTGTTGATCTCGATGTAAGCCTCCGGACGCACCGGATGCGCCATCGGGCTTTGGTCTTCGGCAAACTGCATGGCCCTGAGCCGGTTGACATCGTCAATGCGTTTGACCGCGTGGGAGGTCATGTCGGCAGTGAACTGCTGGTCACGGAACACGGTAAAGCCTTCTTTAAGACTGAGCTGAAACCAGTCTCTGCAGGTGACCCGGTTGCCGCTCCAGTTGTGAAAGTATTCATGGCCAATAACGCCTTCGATGTGCTCGTAATCATCATCGGTGGCGGTGTCTGGCCGCGCCAGCACATATTGGGTGTTGAAAATGTTCAGGCCCTTGTTTTCCATCGCGCCCATGTTGAAGTGGCCGACCGCGACAATCATATATAAATCCAGATCATACTCACGACCAAAAACACGTTCATCCCAACGCATGGCGCGTTGCAACGAGGCCATGGCGTGCGCGCATTTGTCAAGATCCTTAGATTCGACAAAGATTTTCAGCGTCACCTCGCGGCCCGAGCAGGTGCGGTATTGGTCTTCGATACAGGCAAGCGGTCCTGCGACCACCGCAAACAGGTAACAGGGTTTGGGGAAAGGATCTTCCCATAATGCAAAGTGGCGACCGTCATTGAGTTCGCCACTGTCCAGTAAATTACCGTTAGATAGCAGCACCGGGTAACGCTGAGCATCGGCAACAAGGCGGGTGCGAAACCGGCTCATGACATCCGGCCTATCCAGAAAATAAGTGATTTTCCGGAAGCCTTCCGCTTCACACTGCGTGCATAACATGTCCTTGGATAGATACAGGCCTTCGAGGGCGGTATTGGCCTGAGGTGAGATGCTGTTGACAATCTGAACCTGAAAGTCGCGCTGTTGCGGTACCTGAGTCAGGGTCAGGTGGGTGTCGGTTTGTTGATAATCATCAATAGCCTGGTTATCCAATGTGACACTGTGCAAGGTCAGATTTTCGCCATTCAGATGCAGGGCCGGTGCCTGACTCTGGCTGGCCGGGTTGCGGCGCAGGGTCAGGCAGGTATGGACACGAGTGCTGTCAGCGGCCAGGTGGATGTCCAGCTCGATAGCATCGATCAAATAATCGGGAGGTGCGTAGTCTTTTAGGTAAATCGCTGTTGGGTTGGCGTCACGCATCATGTTTATCTGTCGGTGGCAGGTTGCAAATCCCTATTGTAAACAATGACGCCGGTCAATGGGCAGGAATTACCAGTGTGTTGTGTGCCGTGCTTGCCAGGCGGCCATGGCCACCCACGTCCAGCCTAGAATCAGGCTGATGCCGCCCAGTGGCGTGATCATGCCTAATTGCTTAACCTGGGTAATCGTCAATAGATACAAACTGCCGCTGAACAGCAGTACGCCCAGGGTAAACGCCCAGGTGGCCCAGCGTAAGTAATGTCCAGCCCCTAGTTGCGGCTTCAGCGCGGCCAGGGCCAGTAATCCCAGGCCATGCCAGATCTGGTAATCCACCGCTGTGTGGTAGACCGCCAAAAGCTCAGGGCTTAGCAACGGCTTCAAGCCATGTGCGCCGAACGCGCCCAGCATGACGCCGGTCATTAACAACAGCGCACCGGTGAATGCGGGGTTCATGCGCCCTCCATCAGCCTGGGCATGAGTTGAACCAGATTGCAGGGCTGGGTGCGGCTGTCCAGTTGTGCGTTGATGAGCTGATCCCAGGCGGTCGCGCAGGCATCGGGAGAGCCGGGCAGGCAGAACAGGTAGGTGCCATTGGCGACACCCGCCAGGGCGCGGGATTGCAGACTGGAGGTGCCGATGCTTTGGTAGGACAGGGTGCGGAACAGCTCGCCAAAGCCGTCCAGAACTTTATCCAGCAGGGGCAGAGCCGCTTCCGGGGTGCCGTCGCGACCGGTCACGCCGGTGCCGCCGGTGGTCATGATGACATCAATGGCCGGGTTGGCGATCCAGGGTGCGAGCAGGGCGCGAATTTGATAAATGTTGTCCGCCACCAACGCACGTTCATGCAGCCGGTGGCCGGCGGCATTGAGACGTTCATACAGCAGTGTCCCAGACCGATCATTGGCCAGGGTGCGGGTATCTGACACGGTGGCCAGGGCGATATTTAAGGTTTTGGCAGGCATGGTCATTATTTCAGCATCAGGAAAAAGGCGGCATCGCCGCGTTGTACATTCAGTAACAGAGGGGCTTTCGGATTGATCACTTGTTTCAGTTCACCTAGGTTACGCACCCGGTATCGGTTGGCGCTGATAAAAATATCGCCCGGCCGTAATCCGGCTTGCCAAGCATAAGAACGGTTGTGTATTTTTTCAATTAACACGCCCTCAATCTGGTTTTGTGCGCTGTCGCTCAAGCTGACGCCTTTCAGCAAAGGATGCAGCTGTTCGCCGTCAATCTGAGCCAGCTGCGCTTTGTCTATCGTGGCGGTCAGTTTGAGTTGCTTGTCGCCGCGATAGATGACCATCCGGGCTTGGTCGCCAATTTGCATCATGCCGACGATATTTCGAATCTGATGGCTGTTTTTGATGGTTTCGCCATTGAATTCAACAATGACATCACCCGGCTCAAGACCGGCGCGTGCGGCGGGTGAGTGGCCTTCGACTTTGCTGACCACCACACCGCGACTGTTGTTCAGGTTAAATGCCTTGCGCAGTTCCGGGGTCAGGTCCTGGGTGACCACACCGAGCAAGCCACGGCGCACTTCGCCATGTTCGATCAAAGTGTTCATCAAGGTGATAGCCATGTTGGCGGGAATGGCAAAACCAATGCCAACGTTACCGCCCGAAGGCGCCAGAATGGCGGTGTTCATGCCCACCAGTTCACCTTTCAGATTGATCAGTGCGCCACCGGAGTTGCCTGGATTGATAGAGGCATCGGTCTGGATGAAATCCTCATAACCTTCAATACCCAGCCCCGAACGCCCAAGAGCGCTGACAATACCGGAAGTAACGGTCTGGCCCAGGCCAAACGGATTGCCAACCGCTACCACAAAATCACCCACGCGCAGTTGGTCTGAATTGCCAATAGGTAGCGCGGTCAGACGGTCGGCGTCAATCTGGATAACCGCGACATCCGCCTCAGGGTCCTTGCCGACCAACCGGGCTTCAAATTGCCGGCCATCCTGCAAGGTCACGTTAATGGTGTCGGCCTTGTCGATAACATGGTTATTGGTCAATACATAGCCGTGCTGGCTGTCTACGATCACGCCGGAACCGAGGCTGTTATGGCGGCGTTTGCGCGGCTGATTGGGCAGCTGGAAAAAATGGCGAAAAAAAGGATCCTGCAGCAGGGGATGCTCGCGGATTTTGACTTCAGTAGACGTGGAAATATTGACCACCGCCGGCATGCTGCGCTCTAGTATCGGAGCGAGTGAGGGCAGGGGCTGGTTATCGATGGCCAGCGGCAGCACAGCCCAGGCTGGCGGCAACAATACGGTATACAGTACAAGCATGGAAAGCAGGCGATTCATCATCGTTAACCTCAGGCCGTTAGGTTTAGGCAAAATGCAGGGGTCTTGTGACCGGCTATTTGTCTGGCGCGTCAAACTCAGCGGTCTGTACAGAGGCAGCGCACACCGCGAGCATTTGCATCACGCAACTTCATGGAAGTTGGGGGCGAAGCGCTACGTATTCAAGGCTCGAACAAGTTTGACGGGGTCAGGTAAAATTACGCTATAGTGATGTTTGACTCAAGTTTTAAGCCGCTCCGGCCGATTCTTATGACGGTTATCCAAGTAACATTGACGCAGACCTGTTGTGACTTTGCCAGCCAATTCTGAAGACAGCCGCCTGTTGCGTAGCCTGTTTCCGTTTCAAACCTTGCCGCGCAAGGTATTTGATGACATTTGTCAGATACTTGACGGGGGCACGGCTGAGCCGGGTGAGGTTTTGTTCGAGCGTGGCGAGGCAACACCTGATTTGTTTTACTTGTTAACGGGCGAGGTGGCTTTGCAGGGCCTTAAGCAAACGCTTGAGGTCATTGCTGCGGGTACGGATTCCGGGCGTTTTGCCATTGCGCATCAAATCCCGCGTAAAGTTGACGCCGTGGCGCGGACTCAGGTTCGTTTTGTCCGTGTCCCGCTTGAGTTGCTCGAACATGCCTTTACGACTGATCATCAAGAGGAATTGGATTCGATGGTTACCGAACAAAATAATCATGCAGACTGGATGACCGAGTTGCTCAAATCGCCGGTTTTGCAAAAATTGCCGCCAGCAGATTTGCAAAAGCTGTTGATGAGTTTTCAGGATATAGAAATTGAAAAAGAAGCAGTGATTATTCAACAGGATGACCCTGGAGATTACTTTTACATCATTAAATCGGGACAATGCTTGTTGACACGCCAACCCTCGAAGCACGCCAAAGCGGTTAAATTGGGTTTGATTCGTGATGGTGAGATGTTCGGCGAGGATGCGTTGTTGTCAGGGGCGCCGCGTAATGTCACTGTCTCGGCGTTGACCAAGGTCGAATTGCTACGCCTGGATGAAACTAAGTTTAACGAGCTGATTGCCAATGTCGCGCTGACATTTATTAACCCCGAACAACTGCGCGTGTTGGTTGAAGACGGGGCGACGGTACTGGATGTTCGTGCCGTGGAGGCCTATGCGCGTAACGCCTATCCGGGCAGTATTAACTATCCGTTTTTTACCTTGCGCATGCAATACAAACAATTGAATCGCAGCAAGCCGGTGGTGGTCGTGTGCGAGGATGGAAAAACCAGTGCGGCGGCGGCGTTCTTTTTACTGAAGCATTTTTTTGACGTATCAATACTACGCGGTGGCTTGAACTCCTTGCCGGACTATGCGCAAGGGGCACCTGAAAAGGTTGTTCCCGATGACGTGGGCAGTGATAGCCAGCACGATGAGAACGCTACATTAAGAGCGGAGAATCAGCAGCTTGCCCAGCAATTGGCCACGGCTCAGGCGCGTTATGAGGAGTTGGAAAAAAAATACCGGCACTTGCTGCAACATGCCGAAAAAATGAAAGCACTGCTGGTGCGCAAGCAGTAAGCGTATATGTCGCTGTCAGTCAAGCGAGTGGCTTAAGCACATAGGTGCCAGCCGGAGAGATGGAGCCTTAAGATGGTCACCCTTGCCCTTGATTGGGCAAGGGTGACCTGTTTCAGGCTCTTAACGGCCTTGACGCATTAAATGCCTTTTTGCTCAGGCGTCAGTTGTTTCAGCCAGCCTTCCACCTGGGACGACAGCTGCTTTTTGCCCACCAGATCCAGCGTCGGTTTCAGATAACCGTGTTCGGCCAACGGTAACGGCAACACGCCTTGGCCGCCAAAGCCGTTGTTGGCGACAATGCTGCCGTCTTTGGGATCGGCCAACAGCACATGCCCGGCAATTTCCAGGGTATCCATGTCCACCACAATCAGATTGTTGGCGAATTTACTGGCCACATACGCATAGTAACCGCCGCCTTTTTTCATGCCGAAATGGGCGCCATGGCAACCGGCCTCGCAAGGCAGGCTTTTCACCACTTTGTTGGTTGCGGTGTCGATAATGGTGATACTGGCGCTCAGCGTATTGGCGGTCAGGACATACTTACCATCCGGGCTGACCGGCGTTTGAATGGGCAACAAACCGCCGGCAGGGCCGGTCACTTCACCGCTGATCGGGTTGTAATCGGCGGCCAGGTTAATGTCGGTGAGTTTCTTTTTGTTCGGGATGTCGATGACGGTCATCGAGCTGAGCATGTCTGGCGGCGTGCCCAGCAGGTTGGCGACATAAGCGCGCTTGCCGTCCGGCGTGCCCCAGACCGCGATCGGAATCACCCCACCGGTGGGGATTTCGGTGACCTGGTCATTGTTCAGATCCACTACCGAAACGCTACCGGCCATGGCGTTAGGGGTAACCATGTAACGACCGTCCTCGGTGATGTAATGGCCGTGCGGGGCGGTATGCGGGCCGGTGTTGATCGAGCCGATGATGCTGGGGTTTTTACCGCCTTTCAGTTTCACCACTTCCTTGCCGCCGTTGATCGCGACATAAAGGTTATCGTCGCCGGGCCGGGTCAGCACATGCGACGGCGATTCGCCGACTTTAACATTGCTATATAAAGTACCGTTGACCCGGTCGAAAGTAGCCAGGTTTTTATCGAACCATTGGGTTTGATAAATGTTCTGATAGCGTTTGTCGGTCCACATGTTGTGCGGATGATTCAGCTCGATATCCTTACCGGCAAACTTATATTCCACTTCCCAGGTATTGACGTTGACCCGGCTGGCTGCGCCGGCTTTTTCCTTGCCGGAGAATTTCTCGAACTGGGTGTTGACCCAGACTTCGCCCACGCCCGATGTTTTCGGCTTGAACAGTTTGTTGGGTGCTTTCAGGCTCAACGCGCTCAGACTGATGGTATTGCCTTTGATGTTAAGCGGGATATCCGGCAGGGCGACATTCCATTCCGGTTTGGTGTAATCACGCCATAGCGCCGGCGTGGTGACCACGAAGAAAGTGCGCAGCAGTTTTTTGGCAATATCACTGTCGGCAGGGACTTTAGCGCCGGTGACCAGTTGCAGTTCCGAGCCTATGTCCAGACCTTCGGTATTCGGGTCATCGACCACCACCGCGCCGAACATGTAGGGGTGAACTTTACAGGTGAACACATAAAGCCCCGGTTTATCGAGTCCTTTGGTGACGCTGACATCGGAGGCTTCATCCTGATCGACCGGAAAATCCTTGGCGCCGGCCGGCCACAGCAAGCTGGTGATGGTGTGAATGGTATTGCTGCCGGAGGTTTTGATTTGGAACGCCTGGCCGGGCTTGATCACCACCAGAGCGTCGCCGTCGGTAGGGTCTTTGAACCAGGTGCCGGGTTCGTCGTTCATTTCCAGAATTGCCGACGGCAACAGGCCGGCTTTACTGATAATAAAGTCTTCAGGGTTGGCCGCTTGCGCCTGGCCAAGGCCCAGGCCCAGTAATAACGTGCTGATCGTGGCGTTGAGTTTTTTCAGTTTCATGTTGTTGTACCTCGTTGAAGTTATTATAAAAAAACGACTACAGGACTAAAAAACTGCCCATCATGCCGCTTTGCATGTGTTGCAGCACATGGCAGTGATAATGCCAATGGCCGGGGCCGACGCCCTCTCCAGCCTTGACGACAAAACTTTCCCGTTGAATCGGGCCGATCAGGACGGTATCGACGATGTTGGTGGTACCGGGCTTGATCCAGCGATGCGCATGCAGATGAAAGGTGTGAAAAGCGGTGCCGATGCCGATCACATGAAAGCGCACCAGATCGCCTTCGCGCGCGCCCAAGGTCGGATTGGTCCACAGTGGAATCTGGCGCTTGGCCAGATGATTGACTTCCTGACCCCAGAACGTGGTTTCATGCATCCACAGCACGAAATCCCGGGTGATGTCCTTAACCGGCACGGAGGTGACTTTACCATCGATCAAGGCATCGACTTTGCCTTGTTTCGGATTGACGATCAAGGCGCCATACAGGCCTTTGTCCTCATCACCTAACAGTGGATTGCCGTGGGTGTGATCGTGATAAGGCCAGGCGCCGGCGGTACCGACCGCGGCATCCCATTTATAGGTATACGGCTTGCCGGGGAAAGCGGCCTGGTCGTTGACCTTATTCAGTTTCTTGACCGTGCCGTCGCTGTCGATTTTGTAATGCACGCCATGGACATGCAGGCTGACTGGCTGGCTGGAGCCTTCGATGCCATGTTCCAGAGTGATTTCGATTGTATCGCCTTCGGTGAATACCAGAGTGGGGCCGGGAATGGACGGTTCCTTGCTGTACCAACTGGTCAAGTCCTGGGTTTTGCCTTTTTCGTCCTTAGTGGTGTGTTTAAGCATTTGATAAGCCAGTTGGCCAGAATCGAGCTTGGCGGCCTTCAGGCGGATGGTGTGGGTCAGGTCGGCTTGAGCTAAGCCTGACATCAGGCCGGTCAGCGCGGCCACCAGTAACAATCGTATCAGCATGGTTGTTCTCCGTTGGTTTTTATAGTCGGTTATCGGGTTGCGCTAGCGTAGGTTGAGTGTAGCGCTGTGAAAAACATTATGCAATAAAAATGTTACAAAAGTTTATTATCGATTCGATAGTATTTGTTTTCGTCTTTATCATGCGCAAACAACGCTGTTAAGGCCAGGCTTGTTCAGCAAGCTGTTGTTAACAGTTTGTTCACTCGCTGATCTTAAAAGCCTGGCGTTATATACTATAACTTTATAACGAAACCCATCACTTTCTTCCATGACTTTACCGCCTTTTCCAGCCGGACGTAAATTCGATTATGCCGCGCTGTTGATCGCCATCGACCGAACCGGCTCGATCAGCGCCGCCGCCAAAACTTTGGACATCAGCTACAAAGCCGCCTGGGACGCGGTGGCCTCGATCAACAATCGCACCCAGCATCCGGTGCTGGATTGCCAGACCGGCGGCACCAAAGGCGGCGGCGCCCGCCTGAGCGCTTACGGCCGTAAGCTGATCGCGGTGCAACAGGCTTTTGTCAACGCTAACAACCAGATTTTCAATCAGCTTGAACATTTGCCCGAGGATTTCGATGCGTTTTATCCCTTGCTCAGGAGTCTGGACATGCAAACCAGCGCCCGCAATCAATTTCACGCCACCGTCACCGCCATCAAGCCCGGCGCGGTCAACAGCGAAGTTATTCTGGATATCGGTGGCGAGGCATTGATCGCCATGATCACCAACGATAGCGTTGACCATCTTGAACTTGCCCCCGGTAAAGCGGTTATCGCCTTGGTCAAGGCGTCGTGGATCATTTTAAGTCCCGATCTCGACACCAAAGTCTCGGCCCGCAACCGCTACACCGGCGTCATCGCCCGCATTGAAACCGGCGCGGTCAACGATGAAGTCATGATCGAGCTGGCCAGTGGCAAACTGCTGACCGCAATCATCACCCGGCACAGCACCGAAAACCTCAATCTTAAGCCCGGCGAAAAAGTCTGCGCCTTTTTCAAGCCATCGCAAGTGATTCTGGCCGTGACTGGTTAAGCCTTATCAGTTCAGAGATAAGTAATCGGGAAATACATGATGAAACTTTTCAAACGACGATCAACATGGCTGTTGTTGTCCAGTCTGGCGCTGGCGGCGCAGCCGGCTCTGGCCGGCGATTCGGTACTTGAATCGGCCTATGACAGGGCAGCGCAAGCCTATCATTCAAAAGACTGGGTGGAGCAACCGGACGAACAACTGATCCGCGCCAATCGTATCAAATGGAACCGGCTGGCCAAGGCCGCCTTGGGGCTGCCCGATTGGGTGGAGTTCAGTCTGCGCCAGCGCACCCGGATCGAGCATGTCACCAACAACTGGCGGGCCGGTCAGACTAACGTCAACAACACCCAATTGCCGCTGCAATCGCGGGTGCGCTTAGGCATCAACCAGGGTCCGGTGTGGCTGCTGTTCGAAGGCCAGGATGCGCGCACCCATTTCGATGAAGTCGGCGATTTCAAGCGGCGCATGATCAACACCTTCGATATTTTGCAATTGTTCGGCTCGTTGACTT
>JAVVEW010000054.1:0-16855 GCA_032251045.1 Methylococcales bacterium | reverse complement strand
CGTGCCGACGTCATATTTGCAAGACATTGTCACCGCCACCCAAGGCGGGATAACCAAATTGATCGCCACGCCACGTCATTGGAAGCAGTATGGCGACAGCGGCGCCTGGTTTTCCGACTTTGTGCCCAATCTGGCCCGGCACGCCGATGACCTGGCGTTTGTTAAATCCAGCGTCACCGTCGGCGCGACCCATGATATTTCGATTCTGAAACTCAATACCGGTGACCTGAATCCGGGTCGCCCGACCCTGGGCGCCTGGGTACAGTATGCGCTGGGCTCGGCCAATCCGAATCTGCCGGCCTATGTGGTGCTGTATAACGACAGCAAAGAACCGCGCGCCGGTTCGGTGAACTGGACCTCAGGCTTTTTGCCGGCGGTATATCAGGGCGTGCCGTTCCGTCCCAGTGATTCGCCGATTCTGCATCTGGACGATCCTGAGTTTTTGGCGCGCCAGGAAAAACACCGATCACTGGATTTGTTGTCCAGTCTGAATAAACTGCACGCGGGACAGTATCCTGCCGACAGCGAACTGCGCGCCCGCGCCGATTCGTACGATCTGGCTTACCGGATGCAGGAAACCGCGCCGGAAGCGGTGGATATCAGCAAGGAATCGGAGGCGACCAAAGAACTGTATGGTCTGAACGATCCAATCAGCCGCGGCTATGGTGAAATTCTGCTGCGCGCCCGTCGCCTGACCGAACGCGGCGTGCGTTTTATCCAGGTGGTGACCGGGCCTCAGGATGTCAATGGCCAAAAGCGCAATTGGGATGCCCATGAAAACATCGAAGACAATCATCGCGTCATGGCGCGTTCGGTCGATAAACCGATTGCCGGTTTGCTGACCGACCTAAAAGCGTTAGGGCTTCTGGACAGCACGCTGGTGGTCTGGACATCGGAATTCGGCCGCACGCCGTGGAGCGAATCCGGCGACGGCCGTGATCACAACCCCTGGGGTTACACCCAATGGCTGGCGGGCGGCGGCGTCAACGCCGGCTACACGCATGGTTCCACCGATGAAATCGGTCTGAAAGCGGAAAAAGGCAAGGAAGTGGATACTTACGACCTGCATGCCACCGTGCTCAATCAACTGGGTTTGAATCATTTGAAAGTCATTTACAAGCATCAGGGGCGTTCCGAGCGGCCGACCGTGGTGCATGGCAAGGTGATCAAGGAGTTGCTGGCTTAAGCCTTGTTCCGGTGAGTGGCGTAGGCTGGGCCCCGGAACGAACCCCAGCATTTTAACCGCGTGAATGCTGGGTATCGCTGATCGCTCCACCCAGCCTACGGTGCTGTTCCGGTGGGGAAATTTAACAATCAGCACGCAGAGGATGTAGGCCGGATAAGCGTTAAGCGCATCCGGCATGACCGACTGCAAACGTTATAGGATGCTATGTATAAAAAACTTATTTATTGGATGATTTTATTACTGTCGTTGAGCAGCGTTGCCTTTGCCGAGGCCGAGTTCGACTTCGAGGAATTGATGGAAGCGGTCGAGGACAATACCTACGAGCTGCAGGCCACCATTGTCGCCGAGGATATTGACGCCAGTTTGGCATTGGCGCAAAAACTGGACAGCGATTTCAAAAAGGTTCAGGGTTATTTTGCCGATTGGGGCGATGCCCAGGACGCGGTGCTCGATGCCCAGCGCTATCAGCAAGCGTTGACTGAAATCGTCGCGCTGTTGCAGCAGCGTGATTTCAAAACCGCTACCACCAAGGCGGTGGAATTTGCCGATCGCTGTGATCAGGCGTGTCATGATACTTACAAACCACTCTAAGGATATTGCCATGCAAAAACTATTGTTTTCGTTATTGAGCCTGGCGCTCACTGTTTTTCCAGTTCAAGCCGCTTTGCAAGCCGGCGCTCAAGCGCCACAATTCAGCACGCAAGCGTCATTGGCGGGCAAGGATTTTCATTACGCTCTGGCCGATGCGTTGCAAAAAGGCCCGGTGGTGGTTTATTTTTATCCTTCGGCGTTTACCCGGGGCTGTAATATCCAGGCGCATGAATTTGCCGAGCATATCGATCAATTCGCCGCTGCCGGCGCTTCTGTTGTTGGGGTTTCCCTGGACAGCATCGAGCGCTTGAATGCGTTTTCCGCCGATCCCGAGTATTGCGCGGGTAAGTTTCCGGTCGCGTCCGATGCCGATGGCCAAATCGCCAAGGCATTCCAGTTGTCGGTGCGCGAAGCCCGGCCGGGTAAAAAAGACTCGCGTGGCGTCGAAATCGATCACGGATTTGCCGAACGCACCACTTTCGTGATCACCCAGGATGGCAACATAGCCGCCGTGCTGGGTGGTTTAAGCCCTTCGGAAAATGTGCAACAGGCGCTGGCTTCGGTTAAGCAACTGGCCGGGAATGGCTAATTACCAACGCGTAATCGCCAGTCTGGTTCTGACCGCCATCCCCGTGCTGGCCACGGCGGATGGCGATGTCGTTTTTGGCCGAGAGCTGGCCGAGTCGGAACGCTGTCAACAATGCCATGACCAGGTTGCCGAGCATACCCCCAAACACTCAGGTCAACTGGCGCATTATCTGGTCAAGCAGCTTGAGGATTTTCAAAAAGGGGCCAGACGCCACCCGGTGATGAATAAAATGGCGGCGGATTTGACCGACCTGGACCGGCGCGATATCGCCGCCTATTACGCCAGCCTGCCGGCCATGCAAGGGCCGGGCGTCGAACCGGGTGGCGATACCGGTCGGCGTTTGTTTGTTCAGGGCGCACCAGAGCGCGGCCTGCCTGCTTGCCGTGACTGTCATGGTGAAAAGGGCCAAGGTCAGGTGCATGATGGCATGGCGGTACCGAGACTGGCCGGTCAACAGCAGGCCTATCTTGACCGGCAATTGCGCAACTGGCGCTCGGGCGAGCGTGCTAACAGCCCGGGCAAGGTCATGAATCGCATTGCCGAGCGCTTGTCCGATGCGGAAATCAAGGCACTTTCCAGGTGGCTGGCGACGATTCGGCTGTCAGCGGCGCACTGATCGAGGTGCGCCGCTGCCGTCAAGAATGTTTTCAGTTAAGCCAGGGGCGGCTGATTTGATTGGATCTGAATCAAACCTATTACACATAACGGATGGTCTGGCACGGCCCTTTCTGGTCGCTGCCTGTTGAATGATTGGCTTTGCCGCTGTTTTGGTTTAAGCTTTGCCGCTATGAGTCCTGTTTGCCGATTTCTTTTGCTGCTGTTTTTGGTGTTGCCGCAACTGGCCGCGCCGCTGTTGCATGCGCATAGCGCTGCCCGGCAGTCGGTCACTGGCATACATTTGCCGGGTCTTGAAAGCATGGCAGACTCGGCTTTGGCAACACCTGCAAGCGCTGACGATGCGTCTGGGCAGGCAGACTTGTTTGCGGTTGATGAGGGAATGCGACTTGATCCCTTGTTGTCGTTTGGTTTTTTGTTGCCCGCGTCATTGTGGCTGCTCTGGCCTAAAACGGTGTTTCAGGTCTGGTGTGCTGTAACCTTCCCTCCGTTTGTCACCCCGCTGTTTTATCCCGAGGTCGCCCCTAGGGCGCCGCCTGCCCCCCTTCAGGCTTCAGTCATCGGCTGACGACACAACTTCCTAAAGCCCTGTGCTATGCAGGAGATGGCTGAGTGTTGCCGATTTGACCGTTCTGATCCCGTAAACGGGATTCCCACGTATTTTGTTCTCTAAGCGGCGTGAGTCGTGTTTTTTGTGGGTTTTATGATGTTAAAACAATGGCTTTTTGTGGGGTTATTGGCGGCTGCCATGGCAGTGCGTGCCGACCTTGACCCTGTGGTCGAGCATATCGACCCGATTACCCCCGTTCCCGGCCTGACTCTGGCGCAAGTGCTGGATCAGGCTCTGGCGCGTTATCCCGACCGCCACCGGCTGGCCGGTCTGGCCACCGAAATTTCAGCGTTAAAGGAGCGCGGCGCCAGCTGGCTGGCCGGCCCGGTCACGTTCGGCGTCTCGCTGCAAGAGGCATTTCGCGGCGAACTTTTTGTTTCGGATGCCGATTTCACGGTACCGCTGTGGCGGTTAGGTCAACGTGGCGCCGAGCAGGCAGTGGCTGAATCGGCGGGCGCGGCCTTGGCCTTGCAGCAGCAGGCGCTGAAGCTGGAGATTGCCGGTTATTTGCGCACTGCGGTTTGGCAATTGGCGCTGGCCAATGTTCGCCATCAGCAGGCAGTGAACGCCTGGCAAAGCGCCCGGCAACTGGCCGAACAAGTCAGACTCAGGGTGGCTGCGGGGGATTTGCCGCAGGCGGATTTGTTATTGGCGCAAACCGAGGTGCTGGCTAAGCGCTCCAAGGTTACGCAAGCGGAAGCGGAAATCATGCACGCTCGCAAGTTCTATCAGATCCTGACCGAAGATACCAAAATCCCGACCGATTATGCCGAAACACAAGCTTTGGCCAAGCCATTGCAGGAACATCCGTTATTGGGCTTGATCAGCGCGCAGGTTCAACGGCAACGGGCCGAATTGGCGGCGATCGAGGCGGCTCAATCCGGCCAGCCGGAGCTGAGGGTGGGTATTAACAGCGAGCGTGGCGACATCCGCAGTAACGAAACCGAAAGCATCAAAGTCGGCATCAGTATTCCATTTGGCGGCGGCGCGTTGAGAGCGCCGCAAATTGCCGCGCAAAATCTGGCCGTTCAGAAAAGCCTGACCGAGCGCGACCAGTTGTACCGTAAGCTGCGTATTGCCTTGCACGAGGCTGAACATGCCCTGGAAGTGGATCGTGCTGAATTAACCACGGCTAACGAAATGCGCGACCTGGCACAGCAGCATGAGCGTTTGAGCGACATTGGCTTTAAGGCCGGTGAAATCGATCTGAGTACGCTGCTGAAAAGTCGGCGTATGGCCGATCAAGCCCGGCTCAACGCCGAGCAGCATGAATTATTTCAGTTGCGCGATACCGCGTTTTACAACCAGGCCGCCGGAGAGTTGCCATGAGATTTCTGATTTTAGTGTTAATCAATTGCCTGACCTGGGCTGGTGCCGATGATCATATTGTTGTGAATGCCCGGCAAGGCGAAATTTTAGGATTGAAACTGGGACAGCCGGAAGCTGTGACTGCGGTACCGCTTCAGGCCGTGACCGGGCGCATTACCTTGCCGCCCGATGCCGAGCGCTGGGTCAACGCGCCTTATGCGGGGTTAATCGAGGCGATTAAAGTCAGCAGCGGGGCGACAGTCAAGCAGGGACAGGTGTTAGCGACCCTGGTCAGCCCACAGGCCGCGCATTTACAACAGGATTATTTGACCGCACTGGGAAAACATAGACTGGCCGCGGCCAGTTACCGGCGCGACCAGGGCCTGTTTGCACAAGGCGTGATTGCCAAACGGCGCTGGCAGGAAACCCAGGCCGATTATTCGGCCAGTCAGGCAGCCTTGAAGACTGCGGAACAAGCGTTGCTGTTGGCCGGTATCGGCGCCGAGCAAGTTAAGCGTCTGGCGAGTCAGGGCGTCATTGAACCCAGATTGTTACTGACCGCGCCCATCGATGGCGTGGTTCTGACGCGTGAAGCGCACGCCGGCCAGCGAGTGGAGCGTTTCGCGCCGTTGTTTCATATCGCTTCGCTGACCACCTTATGGCTGGAAGTGAATGTCCCGCAAGAACTGTTGTTTACCCTGAATCCCGGTGACCGGGTGCGCGAGGCGCGTTTGCATCTGGATGTGCCGATCAGCCAGATCGGTCAGTCGGTGGATGCCAAAACGCAAACCGGCTGGGCCCGGGCAGTGATCGAGGCGCCCGGCAACCGAATCAAGCCCGGGCAAAGCATCAACGGTAGGCTTTGGCGTTTGGTTTCCAGAGGCTACAAGGTTAGCCCGGGTTCGATCACCAGTTACCGAGGCGGTCACTATATCTTTGTTAAACGCGATGATGGCTTCGACGTAATCAAGGTTGCGGTTCTGGGGCAGGATGATCAGGCGCACTATATTCAAAGCGATGCGCTTACGGCCGACAGTGTTCTGGTGATTTCCGGCGCTACCGCCTTGAAAGCGGTTTGGCTGGGCCTGGGCGAGGAGGAGTGATGGGGGCGCTGATACATTTTGCGCTGAGTCAGCGTATTTTGATATTGCTGGTGGTGTTGTTGATTGCCGGAGGCGGCTACAACGCCTTCCAGAATCTGCCCATCGACGCTTTTCCGGAAGTCTCGCCCACCCAGGTGAAAATTATCGTCAAAGCTCCAGGCATGACGCCGGAAGAAGTCGAGGCCCGGATCACGGTGCCGATCGAGCTGGAATTGCTGGGCATTCCTCAGCAGACGGTGATGCGTTCGATCGCTAAATATGCGTTGACCGATATTACCCTGGATTTTGCCGAAGGCACCGATATTTACTGGGCCAGGCAGCAGGTGGCCGAACGTTTGAACACGGTCTGGAGCGACTTGCCGGATGGCATTGCCGGCGGCATCGCGCCGATGACCACGCCCTTGGGTGAAATGTTCATGTTCACGATTGAGGGCGAAGGCTTGAGCTTGATGGAAAAGCGCAGTCTGCTCGATTGGGTGATCCGACCGGTGCTGCGCACCTTGCCCGGCGTAGCCGATGTCAACGCCTTGGGCGGAAAGGTTCGCAGTTTTGAAATCCGGCCCGATCCGCTGCGCCTGGCGGCGCGCGGCATTGGCCTCGATAAGCTGGTCAGCGCACTGGAGCAAAACAACAAAAACGATGGCGCGGGGCTGTTGGATGATGGCGGTGAAGCGTTGATCGTGCGCACCGAAGGCCGGATTCAGACTTTGGCCGATGTCCGCGCTATCGTGGTTGGCGGCTCGGCGGATAATCCGGTGACCGTGGCCGATGTCGCGGAAGTGGCTATCGGCGCCTTGACCCGCTATGGCGCGGTTACTCAGAATGGCAACAGCGAAACCGTCAGCGGCCTGGTGTTGAGTCTGCGCGGCGCCAATGCCCGGGCCACGGTGGCGGCGCTGGAGGGCAAGCTGGCCGAGTTGGAACAAACCCTGCCGCCGGGGGTCAGCATGTCCACTTACTACAACCGCGGACATCTGGTTAACAAAGCCATCGGCACGGTCAGTTCAGCCTTGCTGGAGGCGATTGTATTGGTGCTGGTGCTGCTGATGCTGTTTCTGGGCAATCTGCGGGCAGCGGTGACCGTGGCCTTGGTGTTGCCGCTGGCGGCGTTGATTACCTTTATGCTGATGCGTATCACTGATTTGTCGGCCAATCTGATGAGTCTGGGCGGGCTGGCCATCGCCATTGGCATGTTGGTTGATGCCGCCGTGGTGGTGGTGGAAAATATCACCACCCAGATGACCGACCCCGGCAAGGGACAGCGTTTGCCGCGTTTGCATGTGATTTACCGAGCCACCCGGGAGGTGGCCGCGCCGGTGGTATCCGGGACTTTGATCATCGTGATCGTGTTTCTGCCGCTGTTGACCTTGCAGGGCCTTGAAGGCAAGTTGTTCAAGCCGGTGGCGCTGACCATCGTGTTTGCCCTGGCCGGCGCCTTGTTGTTGTCGTTGACGGTGATTCCGGTGGTGGCGTCGTATTTGCTGAAAAATGTTGCCGATCAGGAACCCTGGCTGGTGCGCAAGCTGCATGCCGCTTATCATCCGGCCCTGCGCTGGTGCCTGGAACATAGCCGTCAGGTGTATAGTCTGGTCGGGCTGTTGCTGGTGTTGACCGTTGGCGTGTTTCAGGGGCTGGGCAGCACGTTTCTGCCGACCCTGGATGAGGGCGATATTATCGTGCAGGTGGAAAAACTGCCGTCGGTCACTCTGGCCGAATCGGTACGACTGGATTTGCAACTGCAGCAAGAATTATTGGCCAAAGTGCCGGAAATCGAGCGTATCGTCGCCCGGGTCGGCACCGACGAACTGGGCCTGGATCCCATGGGCTTGAACGATACCGATACCTTTCTGGTGCTCAAACCCGAAGATCAGTGGCAAGTGGACAGCAAGGAAGCCTTGGTCGGCAAAATCCGCCGGGTGCTGACCGCCATTCCCGGCTTTGCCTATGCTTTTACCCAGCCGATCGAAATGCGCGTTTCGGAAATGCTGACCGGGACTCGCGGTGATGTCGCGGTCAAATTGTTCGGTCCGGATCTGAACGTGTTGAATGACAAGACCCAGGCGATTTCCGCCTTGCTGAAAACCATTCCCGGCGCCAGCGATGTATTCGCCCGGCAGAATGAGGGCACGCGCTTTTTGCAAATCGTCTGGAATCGCCACGCCATTGGCCGTTTGGGCTTGACCGTGGAAACGCTCTCGACGCGGTTGAAAGCGCAGATCGAAGGGCTGAGGCTGGGTATCGTCCAGGAAGGTGCGGTGCGCACGCCGCTGTTGTTGCGCAGCGCCAGCAGCGTCGCCAGTCTTGGCCAACTGCCGATCGCCACCGCCGATGGCGGTCAGGTGCCGCTTTCGACCCTGGCCACGCTCAAGGAAGTGGAGGGCGTGGTGCTGGTGCAACGCGAGCGTGGCCAACGTTATCAAGTGGTTATCAGCAATGTCAGAGGCCGCGATCTGGTCGGTTTCGTCGAAGAGGCCAAGCGTTTAGTGGCGGAAAAGATCAAGCTGCCGCCTGGTTACACGGTTGAGTTCGGCGGCCAGTTCGAGAACCAGAAGCGAGCGGCGGCCCGGCTGGGCGTGGTGGTGCCGGTAGCCTTGGGGTTGATTTTTCTGCTGTTGTTTTCCACCTTCGCCTCGGTGCGGCAAAGCGTATTGGTGTTGGTCAATGTGCCGTTGGCGATGATCGGCGGGGTGGTGGCGTTGTGGCTTTCCGGTGAATATCTGTCGGTGCCGGCCTCGGTGGGCTTTATCGCGCTGCTGGCGATTGCCGTGTTGAACGGCGTGGTCATAGTCAGTTATTTCAATCAGCTCAAAGCCACCGGTATGAGTCTCTCGGAAGTGGTGATCACCGGTTCGGCAAGGCGGCTGAGGCCGGTATTGATGACCGCCAGTACCACCGCGTTCGGTTTGATTCCACTGCTACTGGCGACAGGTCCTGGTTCGGAAATTCAACGGCCATTGGCGATCGTGGTCATCGGCGGGCTGGTGTCCTCGACGTTTCTGACCTTGTTTTTATTGCCGATTCTGTTTCAGCGTTATGGCTTGCCCAAGGAGCTTCGATGAATTCTCAAGAATATCTGATTACCCTGAATGTGCCGCCGGCTTTGGAAGAGGCGATGGTTGATTGTCTGCTGACCCTGGAGTCGGAACACGGCTTCAGCAGTTTACCGGTCAGCGGCCATCACCACCAGGCCGAGGGACTGTCGCTGGCTGAGCAAGTACGCGGCCGTAAGCGTGAAATCCGCTTTCAGATGTACGTGCCACAATCGGGCCTGGATGACTTACTGGAGCATTTGCGCAGCCAATTTAAGGGCGCGGGTATCGGTTATCGGGTGTCGCCGGTGCTGGATAGTGGCGAAATCTGATGGCAATGCTCTTGGCCTTGTGTCTTTAAGTCTTGAACGCCATAACATTTGCTGGATTGGAAAAAATGTCATATTTTTAACGGTTTATTCGGCAGGTCAAGTGGCGTCGGCTCGATGCGTTATGGTCAAGTTGCCGAAGCGTCTGGCCGGATACATTCCTCAAGCTGATTTTTCAGTATCATGGGTAATGAATTTGCCTTATCAAGTGTGCTCGGCACAGCTTGATAAGGCAATGTTGGTCAAGGCCGCATCAGGAGTAAACTTATGATCCGACTTATTTTGCTGGCTTTGTTGCTGGCAGGGCTGCTGTGGGCGTTGCGTTGGTTACTCGGTAAGCCGCCTGCAATGCTGGCCCAGCAGTTGCGACGCGCCTCGGTGCCTATTGTGATTACGCTGGTGGTGGTGCTGGCGTTAACCGGGCGTTTGAATGCTGTGTTAGCCTTGTTAGGTGTGATATTAGCGGGGCTGATGAGGGTGGCGCCGGTATTGGCGCGCCTGGCGCCTGAGGCGTTTCGGCTATGGCAACAATGGCGTCACCAGAAGCCGGCGGAAGCGGGTCGGGGGGCAGGGCAACGTCAAACCCGCCAAAATAGTGCTATAACGGCTGCCGAAGCCTATCAAATTCTGGGTTTACAGCCTGGCGCCAGTCGAGAACAGGTTGTTCAGGCGCATCGTCGCATGATGCAAAAATATCATCCCGACCGGGGTGGATCGGACTATTTTGCGGCGCGCATCAATTTAGCCAAAGACATGTTATTGCAACATTAAATGGCTATGATGGTTCTGACTCAGGTTGGCGGACGACTGATCACCTGTGTCGGACTTGCAGCGCTGTGCGCGGCTTGCGCATCTGGCGTTCCTGCCCAGCAGTCCCCGAAGTCTCCTGCCTCGACCAGCAAGCCCTATGCGCATGATCTTTCCGGCAATCAGCGTTTTTACACCGTCCAGCCCGGAGACACTTTATACGCCATTGGCTTTCGTTCCGGGCATGGTTATCGTGTTTTAGCGCAATGGAACGGCATCGCACCTCCCTATACCATCAAGATTGGTCAGCGCTTGCGTTTGTTTCCGCCGCCTGACAAACCAAAAAAACAACTCAAAGCGCCGCTGGCAAGGCAATCTTCGAAAACAAAAAAACAAGAAAATTCAGTTGTTAAAGATAATAAGTTAAAGTTATACTGGAAGTGGCCGATACAGGGAAAAGTGGTGTCTGATTTTGTCGCTTCAGGGCGCAAAGGTATCGATATCGCTGGGCGCGCCGGGCAGGCTGTAGCCGCCGCAGAAGCTGGAAAAGTGGTTTACGCAGGCTCAGGTCTGCGCGGTTACGGCAACCTGGTGATTGTAAAACACAACGAGACCTTTCTCTCCGCTTACGCTAACAACCAAGCCTTGTTGGTGCAAGAGGGTCAGAGGGTCAACAAAGGACAGGCCATTGCTGAAGTGGGTAAGAACGCACTTGGACAGCCGCGTTTGCATTTCCAGATTCGTCAATCGGGAAAGCCCGTTAACCCCTTGAACTTTTTACCTTGAGGATGTCTGTTGTATGGCAGTTGTCCAGGAGTCGAACATGACTGAAGAATTGGTGCAGTTTTCACAGAATCATGCACGCATTGATTTAAGTGAGGAACTTGGTTACGGTGATGAATTGGACACTGAGCATCTCGCTGCGCCTCAGGCCGAAACCTATGCGAATTTGGAGTTTGATGCCACCCGTTTTTACTTGAACGAGTTGGGTCGATCCAAGTTATTGACCGCCGAGGAAGAGCGATGCTACGGGCGGCGGGTATTGGCGGGTGATGCCGAGGCTCGGCGCATTATGATTGAAAGCAATCTGCGTCTGGTGGTAAAAATTTCCCGGCGTTATCTGAACCGGGGGTTACCCATTCTGGATTTGATTGAGGAAGGCAATCTGGGCTTGATACGCGCCGTTGAAAAATTCGACCCGGATCGTGGCTTTCGTTTCTCGACCTATGCCACCTGGTGGATACGGCAAACCATTGAGCGCGCCATCATGAATCAAACGCGCACCATTCGTCTGCCTATTCACATTATCAAGGAAATGAATGTTTATCTTAAAGCGCAGCGTTCATTGGCTCAGCAACTCAGTCATGACCCCAGCGCGGAAGAAATTGCCGACTATCTGGATAAGCCCATCACGGTGGTCGAAAAAATGCTCAAACTGAATGAGCGTGTTTGCTCGATTGATTCGGTTCAGACTAAAGAAACCGATAAACCCTTGCTGGATCATTTGGCCGATCAGGGCGGGGTGACGCCTGCGGAGACTTTACAGGCCCAGCATGTCAGTGAGCGGGTCGGGCAGTGGGTTGGGCAGCTGGCGGAAAAACAAAAAGAGGTTATCTGTCGGCGTTACGGTTTGTGCGGTTATGAGGCCTCGACCTTGGAGCAGGTGGCTGCCGAGCTGGGCGTTACCCGCGAGCGGGTTCGGCAGATTCAGATGGAAGGCTTGAAACGATTGAAGGAAATACTGGAGTTTGGTGGTTACTCATTCGAGGCTATTTTTCATTAGAGTCCTGTTATGCGTTTATGCCGAGTGTCGCCGGCGAGGCATGCCCACACCGGCTTGCGGCATCGTTTCGGTTACCTGCACAACCTGGTGTTGAAGTTCACATTAAACCCGCCTGAATGGCGTTTCAAGTCATCGAACCTGGAGCTCATGATGCGTTTACAAGCTGTTGTTTTGTCGTTCTGGACGCTGCTGGTTGTTGCCAATAGCGCCACGGCCAAGGATTTACCCCCCGCAGCGCCTAATGGCGTGGAACTGCCCAAATATTATCGTAACTGGCGCGTGATCGGCGTCTCTCACCGCACCGACAACAACTCTTTGCGGGTTATTGTCGGCAATCCGGTCGCTATTCAGGCCGCCGACGGCGGCAACACTTCGCCCTGGCCTGACGGCGCTGTTCTTGGCAAATTGGTATGGAAAGACCGCAGCCATCCGGACTTTCCTGCCGCGACCGTGCCCGATGCGCTGTCGCATGTTGAATTCATGGTCAAGGATGCCGCCAAATACCGAGCCACCGGCGGCTGGGGCTACGGCCGCTGGCTGGGCGAAGCGCAAATTCCCTACGGCGACAATGCCCAATTTGACCGCGAATGCGCCAGCTGTCATCAGGCCGCCAAAGCAACCGACTTCGTTTTCACCCGGCCGGTTGATATTCCCTGAAAACTCAATTCGCGCCACCTGCGTGATGAATCCAATCCGCACCCAGCGTGCCGACACGCGTTTCCAGATAATCAGGCGCGGATAGTTCCGTGATTCTGGCCTCGGCCTGCAAGCGTTTAGCCTCCAGATCGGCGCGGTAGTCAGTTTCCCCGGCTTCATCATGGCCGAGCCAGTATTCAATCTGAAACAGGTGCCGACGCCACAGTGTCAGGTCGCGTTGTTGCTTGATGGCCAGCCGCTGCCGGTACCAGTCGCTGTTTAATACCGTGTCGCGGTCGAACAGCGCCCGCAGCTCGGGGTCATCCAGCGTTTTACCCTGATAATGGTCATAGGCCATGATATGCAGCAACACCTTCAGCGGCGGGCAGGCATCCTCGATGGATCCGTCCAGAAAATACAGTTCGGCGGCCTTGCGCTGGGCCTGATGAATGTTTTCCACGCCATCGACAAACGCGGCCAGATCCTGGCTTTCCGGCTTCAGCATGGCCTGGTCAAGCACAGCAGTGGGGTAGTCGAAAATCTTGCCGAAATTGGCATGCACGAAACGTTCGGTGATTCGATAGCCCAAGCGGCTGGCCGGGATGTTGCGCCCCTGGTAATCAAAATCGTCTAGTTTTTCCAGGAAACCTTGCTCGATCATGCGTTGTGGGTCGCGTTCGGCCACCGGCAGGCGTGACCAGAGTTCCGGGATAATCATGCTGATGTCATGATCGACCTGACGCTCACCGCCAATGAACCCTGCGGCACTGCTAAAGCCATGATGACCACATAGAATAAAAGAGACGAAAGCGGTGTTCAGGTCGGCAGTCGCGCACAAGGCGTTGAACGGCCCCTTGGTCAGCGCACCTTCTGAACCGGCGCCGGTGGTTGATGGCGACTTGCCGGTCAAACTGCAAATCAGGTCCATGAACAATTCCGGCAGTTCCTGATAATGGATGGGGTTGTACACCGCCAGCGGGCGGATACCTGCGGCCAAATCCTGCGGATTGTTGCGCCGTCCCGGCAACACCGCGTGTACCGGTAAATGTACCGGCTCGCCGTCGCTTAACGCACGCGCCAGTCGTGCGCTTTGCTCGGCCAGATAATGCGCACGATTGCTGATCAAATCGGGCCGGGTTTGCAGGTAACGCACATTTTTGCTGGGCTGGCCATCAACCAGACGCGGATGCGCCGATGAGACAAAATAAGCCCCACCAGGCAATTCCGAAGCGCGCTTGATCAAGTCGCGCATCGGTGGGCTGAATTGTTCGAAATGAATAATGTCATCAACCAGTGCATGGGCATCTTGCGCGGTCAATGGCTGAAAGTTGGAAATAAAATTGTTGTCGCCGGCTAAGTCGGCCTCGGTTTGCAGATCGCTGCCCCGGTGCACGGCGTCATCAGGCCGCTGAAAGAAACTCAATTCACAATTTTCCACCAGTTTTACGCTGATATGTTCAGCCGTGTCGCTGACTCCGGTTAGCATGGCGACCGGCACCACGGTGCTGGCCGAAATGTCGTCTTCCAGTTGAATTTTGCGCGCCGGGACATAATCCTGACGCAGTTTGAACACCCGCCAGGCATTTTGGCTGTCGAAGCCAACGCGCAGATAACTGGCGATCAATTTGCGCCCCTGAAATTTCAATTCATGACCTAAGTAGCCGTTGACCCAATCGACGGAAAACTGTTCGGGCCAGGCGTCGCCCCATTCTGACCGATAAAAGCGCTTGATAATGAGCACCATGGCCAGAATGTGGTGGGGAATAGCGGCCAGCCACTGGTTGTGACCGGGGCTGTAGGTGCTGGCCGAGGGTGTTAATAGTTTGATCACCGACCCCAGGCTGCGTTCGGTGCTGAGCAACGAGCGGTTATCCAGACCATTTTGTTCAGGGTCGAGAAACCGGTGACTATAGTCGTAGCTCATGATCGCTTTGACCTGAGCCATGTCTCGTTCGAAATCATCGACATAAATCGAGCCGGATAACAGCGCGCCGGTCACCGGTTTGGCGATTTCCGACTTGCCGCCGCCGGATACGGTGCTGGGCTTGTGGCAGAACGTGCCTTCGGCGCGGGTGCCGACCAGTCGCCAGCTGGGCGCTTTCGGGTGTCGTTCCAGGCTGACATTGAACCCGTTGGGATAGATATAGTCATACCCGGCGCGCAATGGCAGAACGTGGGTTTTACCGCTGCGGCTCCAGAAAATGCGCAGTGACGGTAATTCGATCTGGGCGTTTTCCGGCAGATAAATCAAGCTCGGGTCGTGTCGGTCGGTGGCGTAACCGGCTTCCTGGGCTTCAATGTGGGAGCGCAAACGCTGACAGGCGGCAATGAAATTTTGTTCCGGGGTGAAGTCTTCCGGCTGGGGGATGTAGCTGTCGCCGAGGTTGTAACGCGGGAACGCCAGCGCGCCGCCGGCATGTTCTTCTTCGCTGTCGCCGTACAAATTGGCGGCATAGCTGATGTGCGATTTGATTTCCTTTTTGCTGTAGCCGAAATAGTTATCGGCGATCAAGGTCACAATCACGCCATCCATATCCCGGCAGACCAGTTTGAACGCTTTGCCATCGTTGTAGCGTTCCTTCTTATCGCGCCAGCACATGCCGTCACGGCGCTGGCGTTCGGTGGCCTGGTCGTAATGCGGCAGTCCCAGGTCTTGTTTCCGGCAGTTGACCAGATGTGGCGCCAGAATGATGCAGCCGGTGTGGCCGGTCCAGTGCTCGATATCCAGCGCGGCATCGTTTTCCGGCAGGTATGGGTCGCCGGCGTTGCCGAAAATCGATTCGACAAAATCCAGATTGGCTACCAGGCCACCGGGCGCGAAAAAGCGAATTTCCATAGTTTTAGCCGGCTGTTGCCCGGCTATCGCCGGCTGGACGATGGGCCGGAGCAATAATGAAACCCATAATTGGGCTTCCGCGCCGGTTTGTCCTGAGGTCAACGGCAGACGCAGTAAGTCATGCGTGGGCTGAATGGCTTGTTGCAGCAAGGCAGCGTAGGCGGTGAGCGGCACTTCCCGCTTATCCGCAGGCACTGGCAGGCCGCCAGCGGCAATATGAAACACGCCTTCGGTAGTGCGCCGGTCATTGGCAGGGTTGTGCAGGACGCCTTGCAACACTCGATAGGAGCTGACATAGTCGGAATGAAACGCCTGTTCTGCCACAGGCAATGACAATTCCCGTGCCAGACCCGGCTCATCCAGGGTCAGTGTGTGTCCGGGCAATTGCACGGGCGTTGCGCCGCTGTGATCGCCCAGATAGCGGTTGAGAAAGTTCTGAATGCGCTGGTCAGCCGGGCAGCGGTAATCAGCCAGCAACTTTTTTTGCTGCTGAAAATTTTTCAACAGGCTGTCGGCGGCTTTAAGATAGTCAGGGTTCGTGTCGCTGCAGCGGTAGACTGGATAACCCAGAGCCGCCAGGCGTAGATTGATCTGTTGCAAACGGTCCTGGCGCTCTTTGTCCAGCCGCAACTCAGTTGTTGAACTCATGCAAACCCTCCTTAAAATACGTTAGTTTAGTCGGGGATTTAAGCAGTGGCGTACCGACCTGTAAAGTAAAACCTGTGCTGAGGCGAGGCTGGCATGACCTGAAGGAGGGCAAGATGGTGTCATCATAAGCCGCTGCGCCGTGGCGTGGGTGCGGCCCCGGTAGTCAGCGCGAATGCCGAAAAATGTAGCGCAATCGGTATAATTCTTCTCTACCTTCCACGTCAGGCGTGGTGGCCTGGAATCGATAAGTTATGCAATTAACGATGAATACTCATAAAAGATATATATGGCTGGTTTGGGCATTGCTGTGGGTGGCGCCTTTACTGCATGCCGGCAATACCGGCCCACGCCTTAAGTCGGCGTCAGCCTTGGTTCTGGACCAGCAAAGCGGGCGAATTCTGTATGAGAAAAATGCCCGCGATGTGGTGCCGATCGCCTCGATCACTAAACTGATGACCGCGATGGTGGTGCTGGATGGCAAACCAAATATGTCCGAGGTTCTGACCATCAGTCAGGCGGATGTGGATACGTTGCGGCACAGTTATTCCCGTTTACCGGTGGGGACGCGATTATCACGGCTGGAAATGTTGCGGCTGGCGTTAATGTCGTCAGAAAATCGCGCCGCATCGGCCTTGTCCCGGGCTTATCCTGGGGGGAAGGCCGGCTTTGTCAAAGCGATGAATCGTAAAGCTAAGGCCTTAGGTTTGCACTATACCCAGTTTCGTGACCCTACCGGTTTGTATGCGCAGAACGTTTCCAGCGCCCGTGAGCTGGCGCGCATGGTTGCGGCGGCGGCGCGTTATCCGCTGATCAGGCGCTTTACCACCACGCCCAGTCATGCGCAG
>JAVVEW010000053.1:0-17061 GCA_032251045.1 Methylococcales bacterium | reverse complement strand
CCGGTTGTTCGGTAAAGCTTTTCACGCACTCCAAAGCGGTGTCGGTATCGGCGATATTGTTATAAGACAATTCCTTGCCTTGCAACTGCGCAGCATAAGCCACGGTGCCCGGTAAAGGCTTGGCATCGGTAAAAAACGCCGCCTGTTGATGCGGGTTTTCACCATAACGCAAGGTCTGTTTGTGTTGACTGGCCGTTTGCCACCATTCGGGAAAACGCTCGCCTTGGGCGGCGCTCAAGTAGGCGGCGATCGCGGCATCATAACGGGCGGTGAGTTGAAATGCCTTCAAGGCCAGTCTGCGGCGTGTGGCTTCGTTCAGCGCGCCCTGGCCGTCATCTAATTCAGTCAATACCCGGTCGTAATCGGCTGGCTCAACCACCACCGCCACATGGGCGTGGTTTTTCGCCGCCGCCCGCAGCATGGCCGGGCCGCCGATGTCGATATTTTCCACCGCCAGATCGTAAGTACAGTCCGGTTTGTTGATGGTTTCGACAAAGGGATACAGATTGACCACTAACAGATCGATAGCCTCGATACCGTGTTCGGCCATCACGGCATCGTCCATCCCGCGCCGGCCTAAAAGCCCGCCGTGAATTTTCGGATGCAAGGTCTTGACCCGCCCGGCCATGATTTCCGGAAAACCGGTATGCGCCGACACCTCGGTAACGCTGATGCCTTCGGCCTCAAGCAGCTTGAATGTGCCACCGGTGGATAGCAGCGCGATACCGCGCGCTGCCAGCTTCCGGCAAAAATCCACCACGCCGGTTTTGTCAGACACGCTGATCAGGGCGCGTCGAATCGGTTGAGCCATGTTGTCTCCTGAAAAAGCGCTGATGCGCAAGTCAATGTCCTCTGTTTCGTCTCAGACGGCAGAGGTTAGGGTCATACGTCAAACTTCGGGACTGGGTACTCGTATCCAATAGCAGTCGCCTTACATATTAAAGTTGATAGAGATCCAGTTTTTTGCGCAAGGTACTGCGGCTGACACCTAGCACCTTGGCGGCTTTGGTCTGATTTTGCCCGGTCTGCGCCAACACCACCTCAAGCAACGGTTTTTCCACCTGCTGCATCACCAGTGCGTATAAATTGCTGGTCTCATGTCCATTCAGGTGTTCAAAGTATTGATTAAGCGCCTGCCGCACATGTTCGGCCAAAGGAATGGGCGCGGTGCCGCTGACGGCAATGGGTTCTGAAGTTTGTTGACGCGTCATGCCATAACTGCCATGGAAAAGTAAAAACGTTCGAGCACCTCGGCCAGCGCTTGGCGCTGGCTGTCTGGGTGCTCGGCCCGGTTGATCATTGCCCGCGCCTCGGTTGCGACAATGCCTAAACTGTCCAGATAACCGGCCAGATGCTTGCGCGCCATGCGCACGCCGGTCACCTCGCCATAAAACTGATACAAGGCGCTTAGATGCTGTTCGATTAACATGATTTTGCGTTGCGGGGTTGGCGGCTCAGGCATATCGCCCGCATCCCACAGTGAACGGATTTCATGGAATAGCCAAGGTTTACCCAAGGCGGCACGGCCAATCATAACACCATCGGCGGCGCAAAAATCCAGCACCGCACGGGCTTTGTCGCGGCTATCAATGTCACCATTGGCAATGATCGGGAGGCCGGTAACCTGTTGTTTGAGGGCTTTAAGCGTAGCATATTCTGCCTGACCGGAAAAACGGCAAGCCCGGGTACGCCCATGCACGGTCAAGGCGGCAATGCCCTCACCTTCGGCAATCCGGGCAATTTCCAGTGCATTGCGCTGCTGTGGAGTCACGCCGGTGCGAATTTTCAAGGTCACCGGCACCGTGACCGCATTCACCACTGCTTTAATAATGGCCTTAACTTGTGCCACATCGGCCAATAACGCCGATCCTGCGGCACGTTTACAGACTTTCTTCGCAGGGCACCCCATGTTGATGTCCAGAATATCAGTGCCCAAATCTTGCTGACGGAGAGCGGCTTCGGCCATTTGCACAGGGTCTGCGCCGACTAACTGCCGCCATATCACGCCCTCGTTTGCAGTTGTTTTCAAGCGCAACCGAGTGCGCCAATGTCGTTGCAGCTCCGGCTTGCTGCTAACCATTTCCGCACAGGTCAAGGCCGCGCCTTGTTGCTGACACAGCGCTCGAAACGGTGCGTCGGTCACACCTGCCATGGGCGCGAGAAAAATCGGCGCGTCAAAATGATAACTGCCTATCTGCATGAGTCCGTACAGCGGTAAAAGGGGCGCATATCATAACGCAAAATTCACTCAGGCTTGCTACGACACCTTGGCATAGTAACAAGGGCAGCTATAAAAGGTCAGCTACCGACTGCAATGCGACAGGTATAATCGGCCTCAGCCTGCCACTTGAACTGGCTTAAGTGAGCAGTTTTGCCATCGCGCCTCGTTGCGACCCCTTTAAGCTGGAAAACATTCGATGAAAGATCATATTGTGAAATTGTTCGACGGTGAACTGAGTAACCTGCATTGCCTGGTGTTAGCCATGGCGGGCCTGACCATTACCCAGCTAGACCGGGTATTGACGGCATTGGAGGACGGCGAAACCGATTTTATTCACGAAATGTATGTATACGATCTGGAAATCGACCGTTACGAAAAAGAAATCGATGGCGAAGTATTCAATATTCTGGCTCGGCGTAGCCCTGTGGCTAACGATTTGCGACGCATGATCGCGATTTCCAAAATCAATGTCGATTTACAACGCATCGGTGATGAAACCATCAAAACAGGCCGCATGGTCAGCGCCCTGTTTGCCGGCAATAACAGCGACCCTAACCCACAGTTACTGCGCGATGTACTGAAAATCGGCCATCTAGCGAAACGGATGCTGGTGGATTCGGTCAAATCGTTTGACAGTGCCGACTTGCAACACACTTTTGAGCTGATTCGCCGCCACGAACATTGCGGCGAACATTTTGAGGACGGCATCCGTCGTCAACTCACATTTGTGCTGCAAGACGCACGCCTGATCGGCCGCACACTGGATATTGTGCAAATCATGAAAGGCTTTGAGCGCTGCGCGGAATATGCAATCAATATTGCCGAATTCACCATTTTCCTGGTCGAAGGCAAGGATATCCGCCACCAGCATTTATTCACACCCTGATTTTTTATGTGAACGCCTTCACATTTTTTTGCATTTTTTGTTAAAGGTTTGGTCGCTCAGGCCGATAACCTGAGCGAATCACAAAATTATTTCATCATTAGCGGGAGAGCAATCATGGCACAAATCATCAATACCAATGTCGCGTCACTGAACGCCCAGCGTCAGTTGAACAAGTCCACCATGGCCCAGCAAACCACCTTCGAGCGTTTATCGTCTGGTCTGCGTATTAACAGCGCTAAAGACGATGCCGCTGGCCTGGGCATATCCGATCGCATGACCGCGCAGATTCGCGGCCTGGATCAAGCGGTACGTAATGCTAACGATGGCATATCCCTGGCGCAAGTCGCCGAGGGCGCATTGCAGGAGTCCACCGGCATCCTGCAAAGAATGCGTGAGTTGTCCGTACAATCCGCCAACGATTCTAACAGTGCATCCGACCGCGCCAACCTGCAAAAAGAAGTTACACAGTTGCAGGATGAATTAAACCGGATCGCCAACACCACCACTTTTAACGGTAAAAAACTGCTGGACGGCAGCTTTACCGGCCAGCAATTCCAGGTCGGCGCCGCCGCCAATCAAACCATTTCCATTAACGTTGCCAGCGCTAATACCGAGACGCTGGGTAACGAACGTTTTGACAGTTCGGCCAGCACCGTTACCACCATGAACGATGCGGTCGCTGCGAATACCAACTCCATTAGTGCACAAACCCTGACCATCTCCGGCACTTTGGGTTCAACCACGGTTGATGTACAGGCAAGTGATAGCGCAAAATCCATTGCCGATGGCATCAATGCCAAGAGCGAGGACACTGGAGTCACCGCCAGTGCCGTGACCATTACCCAGCTTGATACCGTTAGCACCACAGGTTCACTGAGTTTTGATCTGGTTGGTCAAAACGGCACCGCCGCGAAAGTCACCGCCGCGATTGCCGATACCGGCGACCTGACCGCGCTGGCCAACGCCATTAACGACCAGACCGGCCAAACCGGTATTACCGCGACTTTGAGCGAAGACAAAAGCGGCATTGTCCTTAAGAATAACGAAGGCTTTGACATTAAGCTTTCCAACATTACCCATAGCGACAATGCTGCAACCTTCAACATCACAGGACTAGGTGCCGATGGTGCAACTCCATCTAATGCTGGAGCAGTAGCCATTACCGCGGATGGCACAGCCAGTGCCACTGTCGGTGGCTCGTTAATACTGGATTCCAACTCCGGTTTCACCGTTCAATCCAGTGTGGATAATGAAATTACGGGCGAAGTCGCAGACACCGACGCCTCCTCGACACTGCAAAAAGTCAGCGATATTGATATTGGTAGCCAAAAAGGTTCCAACGATGCCTTAAGCGTCATCGACGGGGCGCTGGCAAAAATCTCCGACAGCCGGGCCAATCTCGGTGCCATTCAGAACCGCTTCGGCTCCACCATTGCCAACCTGGAAAACGTGTCGCAAAATGTAAGTGCGGCAAGATCCAGGATCCAGGATGCCGACTTTGCTAAAGAGTCCGCCAACCTGGCGCGAAGCCAGATTCTGCAACAGGCCGGTATTTCCATCCTGGCGCAGGCCAATGCTTCTTCGCAAAGCGTCCTGTCCTTGCTTGGTTAATCGTAAAAAACGCGGGCGCAACACCATGCGCCCGCTTAACTAATCTAGCGAGGGTACTACGATGAGCATCAATAATTTATCATCCATCGGTGGCGAGGCCACCTCCCTGGCTGCGCCCAAGAAAACCAACGCAACCGAGCCGGTCACGCTGAAGCCTGACCGGCTTGCTGCTGCATCGACTACAGCTGATAAAGCGAACCCAACCACGCAAACAGACAGTCGTTCTTCAGTTGCACCGCTTGCCCGTGAGGCGCCAGAGTCCACCTCACGCCCTGATAATCAGGAAGTTGAGCAAGCGGTCGCTTCGGTCAATGCGTTTTTTCAAAACGAGCGCAGACAGCTTTCCTTCTCGGTCAACGACACACTAGGCAGCTTTGTGATTGAAGTTCGCAATGCCGAAACCGAAGAAGTCATTCGCCAAATCCCGCCGGAAGCAGTTGTTGAATTGGCCGAGCGTTTACAGGAACAATCGACCCAAAACCGGGAAGCAGTTGGCGTTCTGCTTAAGGAACAGGCGTAAGCCAGGGCCGGAGGTATATCATGGCTATCAGTGCATTGGGTTTAGGTTCCGGCATCGACATTCGCTCGATTGTCGATGGCTTGGTCGCGGCCGAGCGCGAACCACAAGAGTTCTTGCTAACCCGCCAGGAGACCAATCTACAAGCGAAGATTTCCGCATTCGGAACTTTTAAGTCCGCCGTGTCGGATTTTCGTGCATCTTTGTCCGGGCTACGCCAGCAAAGCCAGTTCCAGACTCTGCAAGCCACCTCCAGCCATCCTGATTCAATCAGCATCAGTGCCAGCAGTAATGCAGATGTCGGCCAGTTTTCTGCCGAATCCAAGCAATTAGCAAAGGCCCAAAGCCTGGCGAGTGCAGGTTTTGCCGATGCCAATGCTGTCGTTGGCTCCGGCACGCTCACCATTCGCTTTGGCACCAGCACTTTTGATGCCAATACCGGGGCTATGACCGATTTCAGCCAAAATGGCGCTAAAGGCACCTTGACCCTGAATCTGGACAGCAGCAATAACACCTTAACCGGGTTACGGGATGCCATTAACGACGCCGATGCCGGCGTCAATGCCACCATTGTCAACGATGGCACGGCGTTTCGTCTGGTCTTGACCAGCAGCGAAACCGGGGCGCAAAACAGCATGGAAATCAACGCTGACGACCCCAGCCTGGCCGGGCTTGAATTCAATACCGGCAATCAAGCGTTAAGTCAGACCCAAAGCGCGCAAAATGCCATTCTCAGCATTAACGGGCTGGACATCAGCAACAGCACCAATACGTTTGATCAAGCCATTAAAGGCCTGAGCATTACCCTGAACAAGGCGGATGTCGGCGTGCCGGTGCAATTGGGTGTGGCACGCAACAGCAGCGGTGCAACCAGCGCGCTGGAAACTTTCGTGGAAAAGTTCAACGAACTGAACGATACCGTCAAGTCACTCACCGCATTCAATCCGGCCACCGGCACTGCCAGCACCTTATTAGGCGACCCAACAGTGCGTTCTGGGGTTAACCAGATTCGTTCGACACTCAGTCAAGTGGTTCCGGGTTTGGCTAATGCCCGCTTCCGCACCCTGGCAGACCTGGGCCTTAGAACGCAGGCTGATGGCGGTTTGAGTTTTGATACCAGCAAATTCAATGCCGCTATGGCTGAAGACGCTGATAATGTCGCGGCGATTTTTTCTTCTCTGGGGCGGCCAGACAACAGCGCGGTGACTTTTCTCGATGCTACCGACAACACCCGTCCCGGGCGAAATGCCGTCAATGTCACGCAAGCGGCAACACAAGGTTCACTGGACAGCGGCAACGGTAGCGTCAGCGCCCTGACCGTCACCGCCGGCGTCAATGACCGCTTCAAAATCCGCGTTGATGGCGTGTTATCGGGTGATATTACCTTGGCTGCCGGCACATTTGGCTCGGGTGAAGAACTGGCTGCGGCGGTACAAGCGGGCGTCAATGGCGACAGCAATCTGAAAAACGCCGGTGCTACCGTCAGCGTCAGTTTTGACAGCGCCAATAACAGCCTGAAATTCACGTCCAGCAAAATCGGCAGTCAATCCACTGTGGCCATCACTGAATCCACTGCGGCGGATTTGGGTTTGGCAGTGGCCACCGGCGTTTCCGGCACCCATGTCGCAGGCACCATCAATGGCCTGCCCGCCACCGGAGACGGTCAAACTCTGACCGCCAGCAATGGCTTAAAACTGCTGATCGAACCGGGACAGTCCGGTAACCTGGGCAATGTCACGTTTTCGCAAGGGTTGCTGCAAGGGCTGAACAATGTTCTCGATGGCCTGTTAGGCAGTAATGGCAGTATTACCGCACGCACCGACGGGTTGCAAAAAAGTCTGGAAGAAATTGACGAACGTCGCACCCAATTAGCACAACGGGTAAACCAGTTCGAGAACCGCATTCTGAGCCAATTTAACGCCATGGATGCCTTAATTGGCCAATTTCAGGCCACTGGCGCTTTTCTAACACAGCAACTCGCATCGCTGCCTCAGCCAAACAGCGGTGGCTCGAACAATTAACATCACAAGGAGATGACGCATGAATTCCGCATTGAATCGCGCCTTAAATCAATACCAACAATTCGGCACTCGCGCCAGTGCCGATCAAGCTGACTCGCATCAACTGATTGTGATGCTGTTTGATGGTGCGCTAGAGCGCATTGCCGTTGCCAAAGGCGCCATGGCACGGGCTGATATCGAACTGAAAGGACAAAAAATCAGTCGCGCCATCGCCATCATCAATGGCCTTCAAGCTTCGCTAGATGCCGATAAAGGCGGTGAAATAGCCAATAATTTATTCGATCTTTATGATTACATGCAGCGCCGCCTGATTGCCGCGAATTCGGAAAACAGCAGCGAAGCACTGGATGAGGTCAGTGATTTGCTGAAAGAGATTCGCGAAGCCTGGCAGGCCATTCCCATGGAATACCGAGCGCTGCAATGACTGAGCAAGGGCTACTGGATCAGGCGCTGGAACTCAGTGAGCAAATGCTGAAACACGCCCTTGATGATGACTGGGCTGAAGTGGCGCGCCTACATGCGGAACGCGATCTAAAATTGCACCAGTATTTCCAACCAGCGCCGACCGAAGCCGCCGAGCATGTCCGCCGTGCCGTGCAAGCCGTGCTCAATTATGACCAGCAAACAGTAGCGTTAGGGCAGCGTTATAAAAACAGCCTTCAAGAACAGCTGAACACCATCAGTACCGGTAAAAGCGCGATTAAAGCCTACCAGAATTATTGACGCTGGCCGTCAGCCTCGACGTTTAACGCGGCGAGTCAGGCCACAGACCAAGGTATAAGGAATGGTGCCGGCGGCCTCGGCAATCCGCTCCACCGGCAATTCCCCCCCCCATAACACCACCTCGCTGCCCACCCGGGCGTCAGCGCAATCGCTGACATCAACCGTCAGCATATCCATCGACACCCGACCGATAATCGGCACCTGTCTGCCGGCAACCCACACCGGCGTGTGTGCGGCAATTTCCCTGGGATAACCATCGCCATATCCAATCCCCACCACCGCCATGCGCGTGGCTTTTTGACAACGCCAGATGCCGCCGTAGCCAACTGTTTCACCCGGATACACTGGCTTGATGGCGATAATCCGCGCCAGCAAACGCATCACCGGTTTCAGCCCAAGCTCTAGGCCGGTTTGCCCTGGAAAAGGCGAAATGCCGTATAACATCAAGCCCGGTCTGAGCCAATCGCTGTATGCGTCCGGCCAGGTCAACACAGCGGCGGAATTGGCGATACAACACTCGCCGGCCACCTGGGCGCGAGCACGGGCAAAACAGGCCAGCTGGCGCTGCGTCATGGCATCGGTCGGATCGTCGGCGCAGGCCAGGTGAGTCATAAGATGAATCGGCCGGGCTATACGGCTTAATGTCCGTAACTGTGCGTACACCTCGCTCAGTTGTTCCGGGCGAAATCCTAACCGGTTCATGCCGGTATCCAGCTTGATCCAGACCGGTAAGGGCTGCTCGCCACCGTGGGCTGCCAGCCAATGTACTTGCTCGGGACAATGCAGCACCGCTTCCAGTTTGAAGGACTGGCACTCGCGCAGCTGTTCGGCATTGGCAAAGCCGGCTAGCACCACAATACGCCGTCGGCAACCGGTTTCGCGTAGCGCCACGCCCTCTTCCACCCGCGCCACGGCAAAAGCATCGACCTCATCTGCTAAAGCTTTGGCTGACTCTGTCATGCCGTGTCCATAGGCATCGGCTTTGACTACCGCCAACAGTTTGGCATCGGGTGCTTGCTGACGCAGTCGCCGGGCATTGTGTTTCAGCGCCTGATAATCCAGTTGTACATATACCGAAGGCACGGTATCGGCCATCAATAATCCTCTTCGCGTCGCGGGTCGGCAAAATTTTCAAAACGGGTGTATTGCCCGAGAAAGGTCAAACGCACGGTGCCGATGGGGCCATTGCGCTGCTTGCCGATAATGATTTCGGCAATGCCTTTGTCGGGTGATTCCTGGTTATACACTTCATCGCGGTACACGAAGACAATCAAATCAGCATCCTGTTCGATACCCCCTGATTCACGCAAATCCGACATCACCGGGCGTTTATTCGGGCGTTGTTCCAGATTACGGTTCAACTGCGACAAAGCAATCACCGGTACATCCAGCTCCTTGGCCAGTGCCTTAAGGGCTCTGGAAATATCGGAAATCTGCTGCACCCGGTTATCACCGCTGGCCGGCGATTGCATCAATTGCAAATAATCGACTACGATCAGCCCTAGCGGGCCGTGTTCGCGCACTAAACGCCGCGCCCTGGCACGCACTTCGGTGGGCGTCAAGGCGGGCGTATCGTCGATGAACAGCTTGGTCTCTGCCAAAAGGTTAATCGCTGAAGTCAGCCTGGGCCATTCATCGTCCTCCAGCTTGCCGGTGCGCACGCGGTGCTGGTCGATTCGCCCTAGCGATGACATCATACGCATGGCCAACGATTCACCCGGCATTTCCATACTGAACACCGCCACCGGTTTGTTTCCTTGAATGGCGACATTCTCGGCCATGTTCATGGCGATGGTGGTTTTGCCCATCGAAGGACGACCGGCGACGATAATTAAATCGGCATTCTGCAAACCGGAGGTCATGTCATCAAAGTCGGTGAAACCGGTGCTGGCGCCGGTGACATGGCCATCTTGCTCATAGAGGGTTTCGATTTTTTCCACCGCCCGGGTCAGCAACGAGCGAATCGAGGCAAACCCGCCCTGCCCGCGCTGGCGCTGTTCGGCAATGGCAAAGACCTGGGTTTCTGCTTGTTCGAGCAGTTCCGTGGTAGCCTGGGCTTGTGGATGGAACGCCGAGTTAACAATCTGAGTACCCACCTGAATCAATTGCCGTTGCAAGGACTTGTCGCGGACAATTTCGGCATAGGCCTTGATATTGGCGGCGCTGGGTGTGTTATTGGCCAATTCACCTAGGTACGCCAGGCCGCCTGCCTCGGGTAGCAGGCCTTCGGCTTCCAGGGTGTCGGCCAAGGTAATCACGTCCATGGGCTGCTGGTGCTCGGCCAGTTTGTGAATGGCCCGGAATATCAGCCGATGATCTTTACGGTAAAAATCATCCTCGACCAACAAATCCGCAACCCGATCCCAGGCCTGGTTATCCAGCATCAAGCCGCCTAACACCGATTGCTCGGCAGCTACCGAGTGCGGATACACTTTCAGTTGTTGCTGTTCAAAATCCGCGTCGTAGTCCGGCATCTCCATCACAAACCCTCCCAGGGTGTGTACAAACCTTGTGTGGTCACACCAAACATGGCCAAAATGCGCCCTACGGCATCATCGACCATGGCTTGTACCGAGTTGGTTTTTTGATAAAACGCTGGCATCGGCGGGTAAATAATGCCGCCCATTTCGGTAACAGCGGCCATGTTGCGGATATGGGCGAGATTCAGCGGGGTTTCTCTAGGCATAATCAGCAAACGCCGACGTTCTTTCAGGCTGACATCAGCGGCACGGGCAATCAGATTATCGCCAAAGCCATGCCCCACCGCCGCCAGCGTTTTCATGGAGCACGGGGCAATAATCATGCCTTCGGTGGCAAAGCCGCCACTGGCGATGGCTGCGGCAATGTCCTGATTATGGTAGTGTCGGTCGGCCAGGGCATGAACTTGAGCACGGCTTAACGACAGCTCGTGTTTAAGGTTAACAAAGCCGGCTGATGACACCACCAGATGCGTTTCCCATTCCGGTTGTTCCGCCAATACCTGCAATAGCCGAACGCCATACACCGCGCCGGTGGCACCGGTTATACCGATAACCAGTCTTTTATCAGCCATCTGCCAGCTCCCTGGCAAAGGTGTCGGCTGCTGCCACCAGTGCCGCTGTCAAAGCCGGGTGTTCGGAAATATGCCCGGCCTCGGGAATGATATTCAGCCGCGCTTTGGGCAGCGCCTGTTGCAAGACCCAAGCCGCTTCCACCGGACACACCAAGTCCATTCGACCATGCAGTAAAGTCACCGGTATATGCTGCAATCGGTAACAATCTTCTAACAACTGGTTATCGCGCAAAAAGTAACGATGACGTGCGTAATGCAGTTCCATTAAAGTCTGGCTAAGCAACCAGGCGTCATCGGAAAAATCGCACATCTCCTTGGAAAAAGCATGCCCCAATGCGGTTTGTGCACCCCACATAGCCCAGGCGCGAGCCGCGGTTAATGCTTTAGCGCTGTCGGTACCGTTCACGGTCTGCCACAAAGCCCCGATCAAATCAGTGCGGTCGCCTACCATGGCATCACACAATGCTTGCCAGCATTCTGGATAAATGCGGTTTACGCCCACGTCGGTAAACCAGGCCAAATCCTGACGGCGTGCCAGAAAACTGCCACGCAGAATCATGCCGGAAACCTGCTGCGGATAGTTTTGCGCATACAGCAAAGCCAGTGTCGCCCCCCAGGAGCCACCGAATAATAACCAGCGGTCAATACCCAGCCGCTTACGGATTGTCTCTATATCGACGACCAAATGTTGACTGGTATTATGCGTGATACGGCCAAACGGTTGCGAGCGGCCACAGCCGCGCTGGTCAAATAACACCGCATGATAGCGGCTGGCATCGAAAAAACGGCGATGCTTGGGCTTTGCTCCTGAACACGGACCACCGTGCAGAAACAAAACCGGAATACCATCAGGGTTACCGCATTGCTCAACATAAAGCTGATGGCCATCACCAACATCCAGCCACTGGCTGACAAAAGGTTCGATTTCGGGATAAAGCTCGGTCATGATATTGAATTAAAGGTTGGTTGATCGGTTCAGCGCCTAAACGCTGGCAAAAACAACGGGCTTTTGCGCCAGCAAATGTACATACCGACCCATGCCACGAAAATCAGGCTGGCGGCAGTAGTGTTGTTCCAGACTTTGCAATTCATCGCAATCGGTCTCGGCGCGGACTTTGGCTGAAAGGTAATCATGAAACACGCGAATGCCGGTATAGCGATGCACCACCAGGCCCTGGTCGATCAACAATTGTTCGACACAATGAGGAAATAAAGGATTAGGCGGCGTCAACCGGTGCCCGACCCCCAGGTAGCGATCGGTCAATAACGGCTTCAGCCGCCAGCCGCCGCGCAGGGCATTGCAAAACACCATGGCGTTGCGATTATAAAACAGCAGCGACAACCAGGCGCCAGGCTTAAGCCCTGCCAACAGCTCGGTCAGCACCGTCTCTGGCTCGGCCAGCCATTCCAACAACGCATGAACCATTACCAACTTAAACCCAGCCATCCGTCCTGGCCAGGCCTGCACCGGCATTTGCATGAAATCGGCGGTTTGTCCTGCATCCTTAAACACGCTGCGCGCCGCCTTGAGTTGGCGTTTGGAAATATCGCTTAACGTCAGTTGATGGCCGTGCTCGGCCAGCCACAACGCCATATACCCAGCTCCACAGCCCACATCCAGCACCGTCTCTGGCGAGCCTTGCGCAATCTCCGCCAAATCCTGTTTAAGTAAATGCAGCCGCCATTGGCCTTTGAAGCCGTCGTATATTCTAGCTTGGAAGCGCTGCGCCAAATTGTCAAAGTTTCTATCGGCGCGCATGGACGTTAAATAACATAGTTTTTTTGTTTTTAGAAAAAGATTATTACTATTTTTTCAATGCTTTATAAAAAATAAGCGGGTAACAATCACAGGCTCGGCATTTTCAATTATGTTAAATAACAATGTTTATTTATGATGGCGATCAGAAAATAAGCAAGCTTTTGTTATTTAAGAACTTTTTATTTTGGCACAAGCTGTGCATTAAATCATCCGTGGTACCTTGAGAAGTCCTGTTACAGTCGTGACTTTTTTCGGTCTACTTCCCCTGATACTCGTTATGGTTGTTGTACCTTCAAGGAGGCGTTTACGCCTCCTTTTTTTGCCTGCTGCCTGGCAGGCAGGCCACAACCGATCTGTCATCGGCACGGCTGACATAAAACCAGCGCCTACTCTTCCCAGGTACGACCATCACGCGCCATCAAGGCAACCGAAGCCACAGGCCCCCAACTACCTGCCGGGTAGGTTTTGATTTCGCTCCGGTTATCACGCCAGGCCTGTTGTATGGAATCAATCCACACCCAAGCCTGCTCAATTTCCTCACGACTGAGAAATAACGTGGGGTCGCCGCGCAACGCTTCCAGAATCAAACGCTCATAGCCACCATAAACCGGCTGACGCTTGAACGCTTCGGAAAAACTCAGATCCAGCCGGGTTTTCTGCAGTTTAATGGCGCCACCGATACCTGGAATCTTGTTGAGAATTTCAATTTCCACACCTTCTTTCGGTTGCAAATGAATAATCAGCTTATTCGGCGGTAAGCCCTGAAAATCGTCACTGAACACGTTATGTGGCAGTTGTTTGAAATACACCACGATTTCGGTACGCTTATGATGCATACGCTTGCCCGTGCGCAGATAAAACGGTACGCCGGCCCAGCGCCAGTTGTCGATATCCACCCTGACCGCGACAAAACTTTCCGTATCACTATCCAGATTGGCGCCTTTTTCATCCAGATAGCCGGGGACTTGCCGCCCCTGTATATAGCCCTCACCATAACGGCCACGCACGGTTTTATGTTCAACACTGTCGCGGGTGATCGGCCGCAGCGCCTTCAGAACCTTTATTTTCTCGGCATGAATGCTGTCAGCCTGCAAGTTGGCAGGTGGCTCCATGGCGATAAAGGTGAGAATCTGTAACAGGTGATTTTGCACCATATCGCGCAACTGGCCGGTTTTATCGAAATAATCCCAACGTCCTTCGATACCGACTTCCTCGCCCACGGTGATTTGAATATGATCGATGGTGTTATGATTCCAGTTAGTAGTGAAAATGGAATTGGCAAAACGCAATGCCAATAAATTCAGCACCGTTTCCTTGCCCAGGTAATGGTCGATCCGAAACACCTGATGCGGCAGAAACGCCGATTCAACAGCATCATTGATAACCTTCGATGATGCCAGATCATGACCAATGGGTTTTTCCATCACCATGCGCGCCGTCTCGGTCAGAATGCCCGAATGCTTCAAGCCTTCACAGATATGGGCGAACAACACTGGCGACACTGAGAAATAATTGATCAAGGTGCGCTCTGTGCCATCGGTGAGTTCTTTCAGACGTGCATATTGCCCCATCTCGGTCAAATCAATCTGGCAATACAAAAAACGCTTGCGATAACGCTGCCACACGCCATCGTCCAGCGGCTCACCCAGAAACTGATCCAGACTGGCGCGCACCACGGCAACGAATTTCTCATGGGTTTTTTCATGCAAATCAACGCCGATAATTCGAGTATCGGGCGACAACAGTGCCGATTTATCCAGGCGATACAGCGATAAAATAAGCTTTCGGGTACATAAATCACCCAGCGCACCGTAGATGATCAAGTCGGTAGGTTGGTGGTATAAATAGTCGGACATATCAACTCAAAGTTATGAAGTAACGGTAGGTTTCCATTTGATATTGCAGCCAAGGCTTGGATATTGCTCGGCCAGTGGCGCCTCACCTGCCAGCAATGCCTCCAGTGAGTCACGTAAATCGGCACCAGTCAACGGCACCTCGTTACCTGGACGAGCGTTATCCAGCCGCCCCCGGTACACCAGCTTCAGGTCGGCATTGAACAGATAAAAATCTGGTGTACAGGCAGCCTGATAAGCTTTGGCGATGGCCTGGCTGGCATCGTATAAATAAGCATCGAATGGCTGTCCCCAGTCCTGCATCAATGCACGCATGTGCTCGGGGCCATCCTGAGGGTGTGTCTCGATGCTGTTGCTGCTGATGGCGATAAAACCAATGCCCCGGTCACGATAATCGTTGGCCAAGGCGATCAGTTGATCCTTGACATGCAGCACGAACGGGCAGTGATTACAGATAAATGCGATTAACGTACCTTCGCTCCCGGCCAACTCGGCCAACGAGCGGCTTTGACCGCTCATTGTGTCAGGCAGGGTAAAGTCTGGCGCAGGCGTTGCCAAGGGCAACATGGTAGATTCGGTTGCCGCCATGATAAGCTCCTGTGTATTAAGGTTGGAAAGAAAAACGGATAGGGGTCAAAAATCGGAACTGACCGACAAAATCGTTATAATGAGCTTTTTATTAAACCACGAGGATTTTGCAAATGGCAGAAAACTGGATTGCTCCTTCCATTCTTTCGGCGGATTTCGCACGCTTGGGCGAGGAAGTCGATAACGTTCTCAAAGCAGGTGCCGATGTTGTGCATTTCGATGTCATGGACAACCATTTCGTACCCAACCTGACCATTGGCCCCTTGGTGTGCGAGGCGCTGCGTAAACATGGCGTCACCGCGCCGATTGACGTGCATTTGATGATCGAGCCTGTTGATCGCATCATCCCTGATTTTGCCAAAGCCGGCGCCAGCTATATTACTTTCCACCCGGAAGCTTCAGTGCATATCGATCGCAGCTTGCAAATGATCCGCGATCTGGGCTGCAAGGCCGGCCTGGTATTCAACCCCGGCACACCACTGCATTATCTCGATCATGTCATGGACAAGCTGGACATGATTTTGTTGATGTCCGTCAACCCCGGCTTTGGTGGCCAGTCGTTCATACCTTCTTCACTGGATAAGCTGCGCGAAGTCAGAAAGCGTATCGATGCCTCAGGTTATGATATTCGCCTGGAAATCGACGGTGGCGTTAAAATCGACAATATCCGTGATATCAAGGCCGCAGGCGCCGACACTTTTGTCGCCGGTTCGGCGATTTTCGGCAAACCCGATTACAAAGCCATTATCGATCAAATGCGTGACGAAATCGCCAAAGCCTGAATCTTTTAGGGCAAACCGGTCACCGCACTTTGCCGTGGCCGGTTTACATCAATGGCAACAAAGCCGCCAGCAAACGGCCATTGGTGGCCAAGATATTATCGGGAAAAACGCCAGGATGACCGGCAAAATCAGTCACCGTGCCACCGGCCTCCTGAGCAATCAAGGCGCCTGCGGCAACATCGTATAAATTCAACGCCTGCTCCCACCAGGCATCTACCTGGCCATCAGCCACTAAACACAAATCCAACGCTGCCGAACCAAACCGACGCTGGCCACTGGTTTTTGCAGCGATGCGACTGAAGCGCGCCAGATTGTTATTTTCCAGATAGTCCCGAATACACGCGAAGCCGGTCGCGATCATGCTGTTATCCAGGTCATCCTCATCGGATACCCGAATCGGACGGCCATTCTTAGTCGCGCCCTGACCAAGCTCCGCCTGATAGTAATCATCCAGCGCTGGCGCATACACCGCGCCAAATGTTAACGCACCGTTCATTTCCAACGCCACACTGATGCCCCAGAAATACTGCCCCTTGGCAAAGGAATGCGTGCCATCGATAGGGTCTACAATCCAACGGCGGGTTTGATCGGCACTCTGGCCACTTTCCTCGCCCCAAAAACCCAAGTCCGGCGCCAATGCGGTCAAGCGCTGTTTCAGCAGCTTTTCCACCGCGACATCCGTTTCTGTCACATAATCGCGCGCTTTTTTGGTTTTAACCTCGACATGCGCCAGATCGTTGAAGGCAGTCAGCGCCAGCTGGCCCGCCTCCCGGATAACTACTTCGATATGTTGCGCATTGATTGAATCGGACATAACACCATCCTGAAAAAGAACCAATTATAACAAACCCATCTCAGTACCGCCGACACACACCCATCACATCAGCATCAGGCTAAAAAATTTGGCGCGTGAAGGGGGATTGAATGGGGTTGAGGATAGCTCGCTCCGGCCCATCCCTGTGCTATGATTCGGCCATGAAACGCAAGAAACTGCCCATCGGCATTGCCACCTTCCGCGAGATTCGCGAGAAGGGGCATTACTATGTAG
>JAVVEW010000052.1:0-17519 GCA_032251045.1 Methylococcales bacterium | reverse complement strand
AAAAAACCTATCAGTACGGCCAGCCTTGCCAGCCTACATTGAAATCCCCCCTAACCCCCCTTTACAAAAGGGGGGGACTTTTTGTGCGCCTTTACAAAAGGGGGCTTTTTGTGAGCGCTGTGTGCTAGTATTTGCCGCCGGTAATGCTGCACCGCTCTAAAAGTGGGTAGGGTGGATAAGCAGCGCGCATCCACCGGGCCGGGCTGCCTTCCTCTGTCCCGCAAACCCTTGGCATCATCAACAGGAGCATCAACATGGCGCAAACACACTTGACCCGTCGAACATTCTTGCAAGCCGGTATATCCGCAGCGGCCTTAATTGCCACACCGGGGCTGATGGCGAAAATGGTGCCATATCGAGGCGACCGTACCTTTCAGCCGGATGTGGAGTTAGAGCTGCGCACGGTGACAGATCAAGTCAGTATTTTGCCTGGCCACAAAACACAAGTGCAGCGCTACCGCGCACGTTTGCTAAAAGGGCCGGCAAGTACGCTGACCGAGCTGCCGGATGTGTATCTTGGGCCGAGCTTGAATTTCCAACAAGGTCAGAAAGTCCGCATCATCTTACGCAATCAACTGACCGAGCCGCATATCACGCATTGGCATGGTTTGCATGTGCCGCAACGCAGTGATGGTCATCCCATGTATACCTTGCCTGCCGGTGGCCATTATGTTTATGAATTTGAGGTGCTTAACCGGGCCGGCACCAGTTTTTATCATGCCCATACCCATGAACGAACCGCCGAGCAGGTTTACCACGGCCTGGCTGGATTGATTACCGTAACCGATGCCGATGAGCACGCTTTGGCCTTGCCGTCCGGGCCGTTTGAGATGCCGTTGGTGTTGCAAGATCGCAGTTTTGACGCCAATAACCAGCTGCGCTATCTCGGTCATGGCATGCACGACAAGATGCAGGGTTTTTTAGGCGACACGGTTTTGGTCAATGGCCGGCCCGACGCGCAATTTCATATGCAATCAAGGGCGTACCGGCTTCGCGTGTTGAATGGCTCTAACGCCCGAATTTATAAGCTGGCGCTGGAAGATAGCACGCCATTGACCGCCATTGGCACCGATGCCGGTTTGTTGTCGCAACCCGAACAGCGGCCTTATCTGGTGATAGCGCCCGGCGAGCGCATTGATTTATGGCTGGATTTGAGCGGACGTGAGTTGGGCGATACGCTGCGTTTGTTGTCACTGCCGGTGCCAGGCGTGTTACCTGGCATGATGGGCGGAGGGCGTGGCCGGATGGGTGGACATGGCATGGACAGGCACGCCGGTACCGAGGCCACCATCACCTTGGCGCAGTTTACCGTGACCGAGCGGGTGACAGATTCGCCCAGCCTGCCACAGCACCTGGTAACCATCCCTAAGTTGACCGCAACCGACGCTGCGCCCATCGATTTAAGCCTGCAAATGCGCCCGATGTCGCCATCGATCAATGGCCGGTCATTCAGTATGACCGACATCGCACAGGAAGAGCAGGTGGCACTGGGTTCGATGCGGCGAATTCGCCTGATTAACAACGCTTCCGGTATGGGGCCGGCGCGTATGATGGCGATGGCACACCCGATGCACTTCCACGGCCAACAGTTTCAAGTGATCAGCCGTAATACCGATGCGGTGCGTGGCGATTATGCCTCACTTAAAGACGGCTTTCTGGATGGCGGCTGGAAAGACACGGTGTTGGTATTGCCTGGCGAAACCGTGGAAATCATCAAGCCGTTCGAGGACTTTCAAGGCAAGTTCCTGTTTCACTGTCATAACCTGGAACATGAAGATCTAGGCATGATGCGACAGTTTGATGTGGTTTAAGCAAGGCCGGGCGGAGTTTTGGCCATGACCCGGCCTGTGGTTTTGTCTTTGTCCGGCCACGATCCCACCGGAGGTGCGGGTATTCAGGCGGATATTGAAGCCATCGGCGCTTTAGGCGGGCGTGCGCTGAGTCTGGTGACGGCGTTGACCGAACAAGACAGCGTCAATGTTTTTCGCATCTGGCCCCAATCGCCGGATGCCTTGCGCCGCCAGGCCAAGACTTTGCTCAGTGATATGGCCGTCAGCGTGGTGAAAATCGGCCTGCTGGGCGATGCCGAAATCGCCCGGGTGGCGGCTGAGATTGTGGAGACCTTACCAAAAGCGTTGGTGGTGTTGGACCCGGTTTTGGCGGCCGGTGGAGGCACTGAACTGGCATCGGCCGAGCTGTTGACGGTGATCCGGCAACGATTGCTGCCAAAAACAACGCTGCTGACTCCTAATAGCCCGGAAGCGCGTCGGCTGGCCGGCCATGATAATCTTACTACCTGTGCCCGTTGGTTGCTGGAGCGAGGCTGCCGTGCAGTGTTGTTGACCGGCGGCCACGAGCAGGATGATAGGGTGTGTAATAGGCTTTATCAAAGCGACAAGCCAACGCAAACCTGGCATTGGCCGCGTTTACCCGAGTGTTATCACGGTTCCGGCTGTACCCTGGCCGCTGCCGTCGCCGCCGCGCTGGCCAGTGGCGATGATTTGCCCAGCGCTTGTGGACGTGGCCAGGCATTTGCTTGGGAAGCCTTAGCTCAAGCTGAACCGGTCGGGGCAGGGCAATGGTTGCCGTGGCGGCGCTGAACAGATCGCATGTCTACCCCCCTAACAAAGGGGGGCTGTAAACCACCTGCCAGGCCAAGAAACCCACAAAAAGCCTACCAAAGAACCTATCAGTACAGCCAGCCTTGCCAGCCCCCCCAACCCCCCTTTGAGAAAGGGGGGCGCTTTTTCACCCCTCCCTTAACAAAGGGGGGCTGGGGGGGATTGCTGTAAACCAGCTGCCAGGCCAACAAAACGCGCCCAACAAGCCATCAGCCCAGTAAGCCGTGTCAGCCTACCTTGAAATTCCCTCTAGTTATTCACTCACCCTGGTTCTTAACTCCCTCAGCAGCGATTTCAATACCTGGTAAATCAACAGCAAACTAACAGCCAGCCAAACACCGCCCCATAGCCAGACATGGCCGCCAAATTCTTCCGCCAGCATTGCAGCATCGGAGCGTGCCTGGTGATTAAGCAGCGTGTCCTGATAAATATCCAAAGGTACATAGAGCAAATTGCTCAAGCCAATGACTCGGGCCAGGATGTCGTTAAATCGTTCGTTCAGCGCATACGCACTGACCAGCAGAATCAAGCCCGTGCTGAGTCCGAACAGATAGGTAAAACCGCTGTCGCCATAGAACAGTGTCAGCACTACCAGCAAGGCGCCGCACAGTCCAATGAGCCAGCGGTCGTAAGCGGTGCGCACGCTGAGCCAGAATATGCCAAGGCCCAGCAGTAACGAACCCAGGTAACCGGCGCTGAGAATCAAAAAACGATGCCCGCCACGCGATTGCACCAGACCGCCTTGCTCGGGCACGATACTGAGCGATACTATCTGGCCGCCGGTAGCCAGTGTCATCAGAGCATGAGCGCTTTCATGAAAAAACACCACCAACAGTTTCAAAGGCAGTACGATTAAGCTGTCCCAACCGGCAAATAACAAAGCGGTCATCAGCAGCAGTCCGAGCAGTTCACGCAGGGCGGTTTTCTGAAGGTTCATGGTGTCAGCTCCTGGTAAAAGTCTTCTCTTCAGTTGCGTAGATTGGGCAAAGCAGCAGCGCACCCAACGATGCTGCTAATTTTGTAAATGCCGGAGTACGCTGGCAGCAATATCAGTCTGCTCCCCATCCAACCAAACCGCTGCGGTTTCTTTTCTAAGCCAGGTCAACTGTCGTTTGGCCAGTTGCCGGGTGGCGATGATGCCGCGCTCGACCAACGTTGGGTAGTCATACGCGCCCTCCAGATGCTCCCAAACCTGACGATAACCCACGCAGCGGATAGACGGGTTTTTTGGCGATAAATCGCCGCGCGCTTTCAGCTGTTCCACTTCCTCGATCAAGCCTTTTTTCAGCATGGCTTCAAACCGTAACGCGATGCGCTGATGCAACACAGCGCGATCGGACGGCGCCAGAATCAGTTTGCGCAGCGGCCAGGGTGGCTGTTGCTGTTGGGCTTGGCGCTGCAAGTCGGTGAGCGGCACGCCGGTCAGTTGGTACACTTCCAGCGCCCGCTGAATACGTTGGGGATCATGGGGGTGAATGCGGTTGGCCGCCTCCGGGTCGATGCGGGCTAATTTCTGGTGCATGGTGACACTGCCCAAGGCGGCCATGTCCCGTTCCAGTTCCGCCCGCAAGGCGGCGCAGGCTTCAGGTAGCTGCGCCAAGCCTTCGCTCAGGGCGCGAAAATAGAGCATGGTGCCGCCGGTTAAAATCGGCTGTTTGCCGCGGCCTTGAATGTCATCGATCAAAGCATGGGTGCGGCTTAAAAACTGACCAGTGGAAAAACTTTCGGAAGGGTCGAGGATGTCAATCAAATGATGCGGAATGTCGGCGCGTTCTTCCGGCGATGGTTTGGCGGTGCCGATATCCATGCCGCGATATACCAACGCCGAATCGACGCTGATGATTTCGCCATCCAGCGCCCGTGCCAGTTCAAGACTTAACGCGGTTTTGCCGGAAGCGGTCGGCCCCATCAAAAAAATGACCGGTATCGTCATGATCAGCGTCCGCGCTGGAACAGCTTGTCCAGTTCCTGACCGGTCAATTCCACCCAGGTGGGCCGGCCATGATTGCATTGGCCGCTGCGTTCGGTGGCTTCCATGGCTCTGAGCAAGGCGTTCATCTCATCCAGAGTCAAGCGCCGCCCGGCCCTGACCGAACCGTGACAAGCCAGGGTCGCCAACAGGGCATGACAGGCTTCCTGCACCTTGGCGCTTTGGCCGTGCTGCTGGGCATCGGCCAGCACATCGCGCACCAGGCGCTCATGATCGGCACTGACTAAAACGGCAGGCGCCGAACGCAGCACGATCTTGTCCGGCCCTGCGCGGTTCAGTTCCAAGGCCATTGCCGTTAACAGGTCAGGGTTTTGTTCCACCCAGTCGGCTTCCTGTGGGCTGACCACCAGGGTCAATGGCAACAGCAGCGGCTGGCGGGCAATACCTTGTGCGGCGAATTGTGTTTTCAGGCGTTCGTAAGTGACCCGTTCATGGGCGGCGTGAGCATCGACCAACACCAGGCCGCGTGCGCTTTCGGCCAGAATGTAAATATCATGCACATGCGCCAAAGCCCGGCCTAACGGCGGCAGTTCCGGTGTCGATTCGGGCGCGGGCGGCGCTGTCACGGGTTCGTGATTGGCGGCCTGATACAGCGCGGCATAAGCCTGGATTTGTTCGGCAACTTGCATGGGCACCCGGCTTTGCTGGTGGTGTTGGTTAAACACCTGGGCCGGTGCGGCGGGCAGTGGTTCGGTGCTGGTCGGGGGATGGTTCGCCGCGCTAGGTAGGGCATTCGGCTTGACGCCGGCGATAGCCTTATGCAGGGTCGAATAAAGAAAATCATGCACCAGCCGACTGTCGCGAAAGCGTACTTCGGCTTTGGCCGGATGCACGTTGACATCGACTACCGCCGGCGGCAGGGTCAGGTATAACACGAACACCGGATGGCGGCCATGATAGAGCACATCCTGAAATGCCTGACGCACGGCATGGACAATGACTTTATCACGCACCGCCCGGCCATTGACGAAGAAAAACTGCATGTCCGGCTGACTACGGGCGGCTGTGGGTTGGCCCAACCAACCGTGCAAAGCCATTTCGATTGCGTTCGCATCAACGGCAATGGTTTGTTCGGCAAACGCTGTGCCCAGCAAAGTTGCCAGGCGCTGTTGTTGCTGGTCTTGCGTAGCCGCAGGGCCGACCTCCAGCACGGTTTTTCGGTTATGGCGCAGACTCAGACCCACCGAATGCGCGACCAGCAGTTGTTTCTGTACGGCTTTGAAAATATGGTTGAACTCGGTATTTTCGGTGCGCAAGAATTTGCGCCGGGCCGGCACATTGAAAAACAAATCCTTGACCGTAATGGTGGTGCCTTGCGGGTGCGCGGCCGGTTTCAGCGGCGATAGCGTGCCGTCCGTATCGACTTCCACCTGAAAAGCGCTGTCGGCCCCGGCGGCTCTGGAGCATAGCTTAAGCCGCGCCACTGAAGCGATACTGGGCAAGGCTTCGCCGCGAAAGCCCAGGGTGGCAACGTTTTCCAGATCGGTGAGTGAGGCGATTTTGCTGGTGGCATGGCGCGATAAGGCCAGTGTCAGTTCATCGGCGGCGATGCCGCTACCGTCGTCTTGAATGCGGATGAGCGAAACGCCGCCGCGCTCGATATCGATCTCGATCCGGCGCGCGCCCGCGTCCAGGCTGTTTTCCAGCAATTCCTTGACCACCGAGGCCGGACGTTCAATCACTTCACCGGCGGCAATCTGGTTAATCAGGTGCGAGGGCAGGGCTTTAATGGGCATCAACGTACGGGGTTTGATGAAGACAGTGCTGCTGCACATTGTACACAAACAGCCGTGGTCTAATGGCATCGACCTGGAACTACGCCGGTTTTTTGTCTACCCTTTGCCCGTCAATAGGTTGCGGTAAAGCATTTTTTAATTGACCAGGAGGCTATATGAGCATAGGTCGCTGTCATAATACGCAGCATCGGCTGATCGTTATTTTGCTGTTGGCCCTGACGCAGGTTGCTCTGGCTGAAGCGCCGGCCATACTGCAAGCGAAGGTCTATCAACCTGGCAGCGAAGTTACCGAATACTGGGTCAGCGAGAAACTCGATGGCGTGCGCGCACGCTGGAATGGCCGTCAATTGCTTTCTAAAAAAGGTCACTCATTCCCAGCGCCCGCCTGGTTTGTCAAAGGTTTTCCCGACACGGCGCTGGACGGTGAGTTGTGGTCGGCACGCGGCGAATACCAAAAGATTATTTCCATTGTCAGCCGCGAACAGGCGCATGAGGGTTGGCGGCAAATCAAATTCATGGTTTTCGATCTACCTGATGATGATCGAAGCTTTACACATCGCCTCGCCCAGATGCAGGTTTTGGCCACTCAATCGGCGGCTCCCTATTTAGATGTTATCGAGCAGTTTCGTGTGGCGAACGAAGCGGAGTTGATGCAGACTCTGGACAAGGTTGTCGCCGAAGGTGGTGAGGGACTGATGTTACATCATCAGGATGCGCGGTATCATCCAGGCCGCAGCCAGCATTTATTAAAGCTGAAACCTTACCAGGATGCCGAAGCCGTCGTTATCGGTTATACGCCGGGCAAGGGGCAATTCACCGGCAAAATGGGCGCGATTAAAGTCAGAACCGACGACAATAAGGAATTTTATATCGGCAGCGGATTTACTGTGCAACAACGGGAAAATCCGCCGCCGTTAGGGGCTCGTATCACCTTTCGCCACCAAAACTTTACCGACAGCGGCATACCCCGCTTTGCGGTGTTTTTAAGAATCCGACACGAACCGTGATTGCAGCGCTCATATCAAGTCACGGCCTGTTATGACTGCGCATGGTTTCGTCACGCCTTAAAGGCAATAATGACCGGGCGTTGATAAGGCCAGGGCAGGGTGAGTTGCGGTTGGCGAATGTCGGCACTGTCAAAACCGGCCTCGCGCAGCCGTTCAAGCACATCCTGGCCATAATCGCGAAACACTAAAATACCTTGTTCGGGGCGCAGTGGGTCGCCATGATAGTCCGGAGGCTGTAAATGTTTGATGCTGCCGTCAGCCTTTAGATAAGCGCGTTCCAGCGTATGCGGCTGGCCATTGAACGGTACGGTGAACAGCAATACGCCGCCGGGTTTCAGCACCCGCCACAATTCGGCAAAGCCCTTGCGATCGTCAGGTACATGCTCGAACACTTCGGTGGAGGTACAAAGATCAAAACTGGCATCGGCAAAAGTCAGCTTTTGCACATCCTGACAGAGCACGTCTTGTCGATAGGTGCCAGGTTCAACATCGGTGAAGTATTCCGAACAAGTCAAGTCGGGGCAGTGTTGCCTTAAGTATCTGACCCAGGGGCCGCGTGCAGACAGTTCATAAACCGAACCCTGCCCAACATTGACGTCCAGCTCAGCCAGCACCGCCGCCAGGGATAAGGTGATCGGTGTTGCCCGGCAGCTGCAACATCGCACCGACAATTCATTGCCGGCGGTTTTCAGAAAGGGCCTTTGACCTTGGCATAAGGGGCAAAAGGCTATGCCCAGCGCGATTTCCCGCCAATCCAGAGTATGGAGCAAGTAGCGCAGTGCGGCGGTGCTAGGCCAAACATCAGGCTTTGGCATTGAATAAACCCGGTTGAGAGTCGTTAAGGTCGGTCTTGCTTGATGGCTTAGGTGCGCTGTGATGGGCGCTGAGTATACCCGGTTTCAGCTCCGCTTGCGTGAGCTGATGAGCCAAGGTATCCAGATGAGATTGAATGGTGTCAACGGTGCCTACATCACCGCTCCAGAAGCGGGTGTGTACGGTTTGTTCGATACAGCTGATGCGGCAATGTAACACCGCAAGGCCCGGCGGTGACAAGGTGATATCCACCCACCAGGAAAATGGATGATCAGCCTCGGGCGCGCCCTGCTCGCGGGTAATTTTAAGGTCGATATGTTCTATTTGCTCACGATGTAAAAAGGGCAGGCTGGTGTGCCAGACTTGTTGATTTTCGTTTGGCAGCGAGGCCAGTTGTTCCAGCGTGACATGAGCCAAGGTATTCTCAACGTGCTGGCTGAGCTGCTGCTGCATTGGCGTTGCTTCAGGCGTCGATTTGAGGGCTTGGGCAAGGTGCAGCAGTTGTAATTTAAGATCCTTGGCTAAATCGACAGGCAAGCGCGGTGCAGGCGCTTGCGCGGAAAGCTCGTCGCTGACGGGCGCTGGTTTAAGTGCTGCAGCACGGGGCAACGTGTCGCTCAAGGCCGGTCGTGGCGTGTCCCGGCTTTGATTGGCTGTGACTATGGCCGCAGTCTCGGTGGTTTTTAAGGAGGCTGCCTGAGTGCTTTGTTCAGACGCTGGGCGTAAGGATGCCGGCGGCGGCTGAGCCGGTTTGCCCGTGTCAGAGGTATGGCGGGTGTTACCGGGGACTGGCTTCAAGGTATCGGGTTCGGTGTGTTGGTTCGAGGGCATGGCCGGGGTTGCAGCGCGGGTTGTTAAGCGTGCCGGAGTCTGGCTGTCTTCAGCGCGGCTATCAGCTGGCATCGGGCGTGGCATGGGTGTTTGTTGCTCTGGGACGGGCGTTACGGTGCCGGGCGTTTTAGCGGCGGATGAGGTCAAGCCAGATGCGGAACCCGATGGCGCCGGGCCAGGTGTTTTTGCCGCCGGGCTATCATCGGCGAGCGCATCGCTATCGCTGAGTGAGGTTTGTTGCAACCAAACGGCGGCCAGCCGACTTTCCAGAAAGATACCTGACTGACGAAAGGCGCTGGCCAGGCGTCCTGGTTGGCTAAGTTCGGAAAGCTGGGGCAGGCTGTCTAGCAGGGTTTGGGTTTGCTGAGTTTGCAGGGTTTGTGGTGCATTCATCAAACGGTTGAGCAAGCGTTCAGGCGCCTGATGATGAGGCAATAAACGGCTGATAGTGGTGCCGATGGTGCGGGGTGTGGCTGTTTGCTGGGTGTTTGGCGGCGATGATGGGCCTGGCGTGGTGGTGAGTGGCCCCGCAGCCTTGGCCCCGGTCAGGGCAATGCTGAAGCGCACCGGCGGGTTCAGTGGCTCAAGACTGTCCGGCTGAAGTACGGTCAGGGTAAGGGTCGAACCGCCGTGTGCCGCGACGACGGTCAGTGATTGTCCGGGTTGTGCCGGGTAATGTTCGGGCATGGGGCTGGTCACGTTGACGCCACTGATGGACAGCATGACCTGGTTGCGAAACTGGCTCACCGATTGAATCCGAACCGGCAGCGGTTGTTGCTCAGGCAATTGCGCCAGGATGGCCGCCGTCTTGGCCGGCAGTGGCGGGTGTGTTGAGGCAGATTTGAACGCGGGGATGTCCATGGTTGATTAGTTCAGCATGGTGCGAATATGTTCGATCTCATCCTGAGCTTCATCCAGTATACTGATACTGGTATCGATATCAAACTGTCCGCTCATCAGCTTCTGAAACGCAGGCAACATATCCAGTTGCGGTAGCTTTTTACTATCGACTTTGCCGATATAACTATGCAGCTGTGACAGCATCACAATATCCGCATAATCGGCACTGCCGCCGCTGTCCCGACGCCAATGTTCGGCATGACGCACCACATCTTGAAAGTCCTCGCCAAAGTCCCACTGTTGCAAAATAAAGACGCCGATCTCCACGCGCAAGAGGCGGATAGTCTCCTGCAGTTGGCGCAGATCCAGATCGTGTCCGGGGATGCTGTCCACGAAAGTCAGAATAGGTACGGTGCCGATATCGTGAATCAAGCCGGCCAGCATGGCCTTGTCAGGGTCAAAACCACGCAGCTTATGCGCGAATACCGCGCTGATTGCCGCCACATAGCTGCTGTGGTGCCATAGCTCGGCCATGCGTTTGCGAACCAGCGGCGTTTTGGCCTGAAACACGGTTTTTAACGCAAAAGAGGTAATAATATCTTGCGCTGCCTTAAGGCCCATGCGTGTCAAGGCTTCCGGGCAGCTTTCTATGGTGCGCCGGCCACGATACAAAGGGCTGTTGGCAATGCGAATCAGGCGGGCGGTGATGGTCGGGTCGATTTGTACGACCTTGGCGATTTTACTGTTATTAGCACTGGGGTCATTGATTGCTTTGCGGATTTTGAAGGCGACATCGGGAATGGTCGGGATTTGCAATTTTTCCGTTTTGAAATGACGATAACATTCCAGCAGTAAACGGTTTTGAACCTTGCTGAAAGCGCTTTGATCCGTATTGGCCGGTTCCGTCATACTGTCTTAGAAAGTGCTCATGATAGAGAATGAACGCTGATGGGTTATCGAGTGGTCGGTGACAAAATAGCACGATACAGTCATGTTCATGATGTACATTCCAGTTTCAGAGGCTTAGGTTGAGCGATCAGCGAGCTGTTCGAAAATACCGTTTCCCGCAAGCATAGTCCTGAGGTGCTTTTACGGCAAGCGTTCACAGCTAACAGCTCAAACACGGTGAAGACACTGGCCATTTTGATTAAATTCCCTCAAGCCTTTTTGAAAAAAGGCGCAGCAGCCCAACGACAGCGCTGACCTGGTTTCATTCCGGTACATGCCAGGATACTTGCCAATGGCCATCGTGTTGCCCTAGCTTGTCTTGCAGCCATGGCAGTATTGTTTGCGCCTGTTCAGCCAGTTGCCAGGGGGGGTTGATCCATAACAAACCGGAACCGGTCATGCCCGTGGCGTCGTTGTCTTGGCAGATACATTGCTCGATGCGCAGTTGTTTGCGAATACCCGTGGCGGCCAGGGCGTTTAGCAGCTGTTCGGTTTCAGAGCGTCGCAGCACCGGATACCAAAGACAATAAACACCGGTGGCAAAGCGCCGGTATGCGCTTGTTAAGGTTTTAACGACCGTTATGTAATCGTTTTTGAGTTCATAACTGGGGTCGATCAAAATCAGGCCGCGCCGCGACACCGGCGGTAGTTTTTTGAGCAGTTGTTGCAAGCCGTCCTCCTGGGCGACCTGGACATGCCGGGTTGCTTTGAAATGCGTGCTTAAGTCGGCAAAGTCATTGCGGTGTAATTCACTCAGCTGCATCAAATCGCCTGGCCTGAGCAAGGCTTTGACCAGAGCGGGCGAGCCTGGGTAGTGGCGCAGCTGGTGGTCAGGGTTATAGGCGCGGATTGCGTGCAGATAGGGCTGTAATAAGGAGGGGGCTGTGTCATCGTGCCAGAGCCGGCCAATGCCTGCCCGGTATTCACCGGTTTTTTCGGCAAAAGGGGCAGTCAGTGAATACATACCGGCACCTGAGTGGGTGTCGATATAGGCCAGGGCTTTGTCTTTTTTCAGCAATTCCGTCACAGCCAGGCACAGCAGGCTATGTTTTAGGACATCGGCAAAATTGCCGGCATGAAAGCCGTGACGATAACTGAGCATGGGGTAGCAGGTGGTGAGGGTGGTTAATGTGGTGATGTTTGTCCAATATCCCCGGTAACAGCGCTTGGCCGGGTATCGGTTACACTATCGATAAGTTCCTGAAAACGCCGCAAAGCGCCTTGGTCAGTGCCATTAAGACGTTGCAGCGAGGTCAGAAAAACACGCGCCTTTGGCCAGCGTTGCTGCTGGATATTCTGGTATAAAGCATCATAAAACTGGCGTTCCAGGAACGCTTGCCAGAGCCGGGCAGGGCGCGTCTTCCGGTAGCTTAACGCTCGATTGACAGCGCGTGCCGCCAGCTCCGGGGCGTCGCGGCGCAGGGCTTGCACCGACAGCGCCAGCCAGAGTCTGGCTTGCTGTTCAGTCTGGCGCGCCGCGCTTAAATCGGCGCCGCAGCGTCGGCACTGTGGCGCATCGTTTAATCGGGCATGGCAACAAGGGCAGCGCTGCATCAGTGATCGAGGTAATAAAGCATGTCGTTGAGCTGTTCCAAGGGCTCGACCAGCGCCGCTTCATCATCGTGGGCGATCAGGTCGGTCAAGGTTTCGATCATATCACTTAAATCTTCGCGGTCTTCTAGGGTGACTTGGTCAAACAGCGACTCGGCTTTGGCAATGGCCAGGCGGGCGGCTTTGATGCGTTCACTTTCAGGGGCTGTTGCCTCGGATTCATCGGCTGCGGCTTCGCCGAAAAGATCACTGACTCGTTGCCGTGCATCGCTGAGTTGTTCCTGCTCGAACCTTGCAATGGCATTGTCGATGGTGACGGTTTTTTCCAGGCCGGTGGCTTTTTCCCGTGCCGACACTTTAAGTAGGCCGTTCAGATCCAGCTCCAGGGTCAAGGTAATGGTATTGCCGGCCGGAACATCCTTAAGGTTTTCAACGGTGAACGCGCCGATTTCGATATTGTTCAGGGCGTCGGGATCTTCACCCTGAAAAATTTTGATGATGACTGTTTCCTGACCATCGTAAACCGTTTGAAAGGCTTCCGAATGCCGTGTCGGCAGCACGCTGTTTTTATGAATGATGGGCACAAACCGGTAAGGGCTCATTTCGCCGTCCAGATAGCCCAGCGCGCTGGTGCCGTAAGTGTAGGGGGTGACATCGACCAGCACGGTATCAACCGAAATGCCTTGAATCATCGCCGCTTGCGTGGCCGCACCCAGCGCCACGCATAAATCGGGGTCGACTTCGCCATGCGGCTCGAAGCCGAATTGGTCGAACAAGCGTTCCCGGATGCACGGCGTGCGGGTGGAACCGCCAACCAGAATAATGTCGTCGATATCGGTGGCCGTCAGCTGGGCGCCTTGCAAGGCGATATGCACCGCATCCAGGGTGGCATCGATAAAATGTTCGATCAGGGTTTCGTAGTCGCTGCGCGCCAATTCCAGCGATAAATGCACCGGGTTACCGTCTTGTTCGGTTAGATATTCTTCCTCGATACGCACGAAAGGCTGATTGGAAAGCTCGATTTTGGCGCGTTCGGCGGCCCGGGTGATGCGCGCCATGGCTTTGGTATCGCCGGCGATATTCAGTCCGTACTCGGTTTTAACATGGCTTGCGATGTGATTGATGATTTGCTGGTCAAAGTCATCGCCGCCCAGGTGGTTATCGCCATGGCTGGACAGCACTTCCACCACGCCATCCTGGATATTGACCACGGAAACATCGAAGGTGCCGCCGCCTAAGTCATACACTAACATGCGCTTGGCCTCGGTTTGGCCGGCGCCATAGACCAACGCCGCAGCGGTGGGTTCGTTGATCATGCGTACCACGTCAAGCCCTGCGATTTCGCCGGCCTCGCGGGTGGCCTGGCGCTGGGCGTCGGAAAAATATGCCGGCACGGTGATCACCGCTTTACTGACGCTGTGGCCCAGATGCTGTTCGGCAATCGCTTTCAGGCGTTTGAGAATCATCGCCGAGATTTCCTGCGGCTGGTACATTTTCCCGGCCATGTTGACCTGGGTGTCCTGGCCCATCAGCCGTTTGATTGATTTGACCGTGCGCTCGGGGTAGAGCAGGTATTGATTGCGAGCGGTTTCGCCAATCAAAATGTTGCCCTGATCATCGACGCCGACCACCGAAGGCAGGATTTTTTTGCCTTGGTCGGTGATGACGCTGGCCTGTCCGTTTTCCACCCAGGCCACTTCGGAATTGGTGGTGCCTAAATCGATACCGATAATGATGTCATTCATAATAGTTAAGAAGGGGTTAAAGTTTGTTGACTTTGACTTCGGCCAGACGCAATACCTGGTCATGATGCCGGAAACCGCTGCGCATCACTGCCAGCACGGTGCCATGGTCTTGTTTGGCATCGTGACCAACCGCCAGAGTGCGCATGGTGTTGGCGTCGAACGGTTGCCCCAGGCAGTCAATCGGGGTGATGTGATTTTTTTGCAACCATTCCAGAAAACGCCGGCGGGTGATTTCCTGGCCTTGTTTCAGGCGTTCGATAAAGGTGACATCCTGAGGTTTGGAGTGGCGAAACAAACGGTTGACCGGCCGGTAATGGCTTAAGGCTTGATACGCTTCGTCCAGACGGTCATAAAAATCCAGTATTTCCGCCAGTACCGAGCGCTCGATGGTTTCAGCGTGCCGGGTGGCCTGGGTTTTGACGTCCTCCAGCGCTTGCCGCAGCGCCTGATTGTCTTCGGTCAAGGTCGAGACCGCCTGTTCCAGGCTGTCCAGAGTGGCTTTGAACTGGCGGGATTGACTTTTAACCTCATTTTTCAGACCAGCCAGGTCGGTAAACAAGGTGGTCAGGTCTTCAGGTTGTTGCGCGGTCAGATGCGCGAAGTCGGTGGCTTCCAGGTAGTGGCGAAAGTCATCGAGCACGGCATCGGTGGACAGGGCGTTGCTCATGATCGGTGAGTCAAATGATTGAGTAACACTTGTTCAGGGCTGATTTTAGCCAGCAGCTCATGCAATACCTCAATACCATCGACCGTGGTTTCAGGCTGTGCGAAGACGACATCGATCAGCTCGTCAAAGTGAACGTCTGGCCAATCGAACAAGGCATGGCGCAAGCGGCTGTCCTGGTCTTTGATGATTTCATAAGCTTGGTGCAGGCGCTGAAAACGCTCTGGATCACGCTCCGGCGGGCAGGTTTTCACCGCCTTAAGGTAAGCATTTTTAATCTCCGTGTCGCTGCTTTGTTCAGAGATGCCCAGCAGTTGGTAAGGTGAAGTCATGGCCAGCCTCTAGTTTTGAAAATAGTTAAAAATTTGATTCTGATCGATGCCAACCTTGATATTCAGCTGTTTGGCCCGAATCCATAACACCAGAGACAGCACGCAGTCGATATTGTCGGTGAGCAGTTTGGGCTTAGGCGGAGTGAGCTGTTTTTGGTCAAGCTGTGATAAACAGTATTCAAGCAGGTTTATCAAACGGCGTCCTTCGGTAAAGCTCTGATAATCCTGCAGCAGCCATGTCAGCTCGGCTTTGCTTAGATGGCCGAATAAATCAGTGACAATATCGGGATTGAGTTCGGTTTCATCCAATTCTTCAGGCTCAAACGGATCGTCCATGGGCGTGAGAGGTAAGGGTTCTGGGGGGCGCTGTGTTTCCAGCAAGCGCGTCAATTTGGCCTCGGCGCGACTGTCGCCGGTTTGCCTGGCTTCGTCCAGTGCGGTTTGCAGACGCCAGATCAGCGTGAATCCCAGACTTTTAGGCTTGCCTTGCAGCTCGGGCAGAATGCGGTAATACGCCCAGATGGGTGAATCCCAGATGCCGCGGGTGGCGCTGGCGCAGGGTTTGATCAGATCATAACGCTCCAGTCGTTCCAGCAACTCGCACCAGTCCAGCAATGTTTGCTCACGGTAGTGCAACCCTTTCATGGAGTGTTTCAAGGATGGCTTGATTGTATCCAGGGCTTTGTCGATCAGCGTGCTATCCGGTAGTTGCTGGCGATAGCGCTCGATCAGTGCGGTTAAATGCTGCAACGATGCTTCGCTGAGCTCGTGCTTTTTACAGTCGGGCAATAATCGGCTTATTGGCGCCATGGGCAGGTCGAGCCGCGTGCTTTCAATCACCGCTTGCCATTGCGCGCTGGTTGGGTCTGGATTGAGCGTTTGCAAAGTTTGCACAAACTGCTCGATGCCTTGGGCATTGCTGTCAGTAAAGTACCACAATGCGGCATGCAGCAGTTCAACCTGAGGGCGTAGGGTTTTGGCCACGGGGATGGCGGCGGCCGCGTTAAGCTCCGTTTCGACCAGGTGGTATTTGTTACCGTTCAGCAGTTTCAGCGCATGCGCCAGATGACTGTTGAACAGATTTTCCCGGGCCAGAGTATTGATCGGGTCGAGTGTTAACAGTTGTTTAGCATAGCGGGTGGCTAGTTTGAAGGCTTTGCGGCGCTGGGCGGATTTAACCGCCCGGATTAAAAAGTCGGTACGTTCTGGAAATTGCGCCAGCGCCTTTTTCAACCAGAGGTGGTAATTTTTCCAATCCGGCAATTTTGCCCAAAACTCAAGGATTTTATGATAACTGGGCGCATCGTCAGGATCGACTTCAAGACTCTCGATGAGTAACTCAATACCCATTATTTCGTCATCAAATGCCTCGGCGACATGACGCAGCACCAACGCGGCTTGCTTGGTTTGGTCAGGGTTTTGATGGCTGTTGTTTAGCCAATGATCAACCAATATCCGCCAGTCCCGATGGGCTTCAAAAAACGCATCGTTATGTTCGGCAAGCAATGCCTTCAGGCGTAGCTGTTCGGCATGATCGTTGTGGGCAAAAGTTTTCAGGAACAACTGCAGACCCGCCGGATAATCAGGCAGAAGACTTTGACAGCCTTCACGCACCCTGTCATCGGCAAACAACTCACGATGCTCGATCAGCAGATTGAAGCGAACCTTGGCGTTATCGAGCTGTGCGTGTTGTTGAGAAAGCCGGTTCAGCAGCTTAAGTTGCATTTTATTCAAGCCTTTGGCCTGACTGATGACGCAGCGTTGGGCCTCTGAGACCTGTGCCGAGGCTTTGACCAAAGCCAAACCCTGGCTGAACAACATGACAAGGGCAGGCGTCAGGCTGTGATAAGGGGAATGCTCGGGGATTTTTGCCAGTAGCGTTAACGCCTGGTCAGGGGGTGAATCAACCGCCAGCAGCAAAGTTTTCAAATCCCGAAACGCCGAGCGGTAAGGCAGGCTTTTCAGCTTGGCTCTAAAGCCTGCTTGATCGCCTTGCCGATGGGCTTGCAAGGCCTCGCTGACTTGCTGCCAATGGCTTTTCAGGGCGCTGTCATCGGGCAGGCTGTCGATCCACTCAGCCTGTCCGGAAACCAGGAAAAAACCCAGCCAAACGGCCAGTTCCGGCAGGGCTTTGTCGAGTTGTTCGGCAGTGAGTGCCTTGACGGTGTCCAGCGCTTTGGCTTGCTGGCCACAGGCCAACAGCCACAGACAATAGCGATCCTGAAGTTCGGGGGCGGTGGTGGTCCATTTCAGATAATTTTCATAAAACACCACCGCCTCTTTCAGCAAGGTCTTCTCGGCCAAAGTCTGCGCACGCACCAGATAGCTTGCGGCCAGCGCCTCACGCCATTCGTCGCGGTCAGCGAGTTTCAGTAATGTCTTGTACAGCTCGATAGCCTGTTTATGATTCCCGGCTGCTAAGGCCTGCTCAGCCTGATGGC
>JAVVEW010000051.1:0-17765 GCA_032251045.1 Methylococcales bacterium | reverse complement strand
CGGCCGTGTTTCTGCCAAAGAGTCAACGCTAAGCGTTTTTCCAGATTTTTAATCTGATGCGACAGTGCCGACTGGGTTAAATGCAGGGTTTCAGCGGTTTTCGCCAGCGTGCCTTGTTCTTTCAGTGTTTTCAGAATGCGAAAATGAATCAGTTCCATAATGAATTAAATTCATGGATTGTTGAGAAATAATCGATTTATATCATGCTTTACCTGGCTTAGACTTTTTTCTTTTTCTTCAAGGTGAACCATGAGCATACAACTTCATAATTTAGGTTTTCCCCGCATCGGCGCTCGGCGGGAATTGAAATTCGCCCTGGAACAGTATTGGCGAGGGGAAATCAACGGCGATGCGCTGGAGACGGTGGCCGCTCAGCTTAGAGCCGAACATTGGCGCTGGCAGGACCAGGCCGGGCTGGACTGGCTGCCGGTGGGCGATTTTTCGCTGTACGATCACGTACTGGATACCAGCGTCATGCTGGGCGCCATCCCTGATCGTTTTGGCCAAGATAGCGACGCCTTGACCACGTATTTCCGCATGGCCCGGGGACGGGGAGCGGACAACCAGGCATTTGCCGCGCTAGAGATGACCAAATGGTTCGATACCAATTATCACTTCCTGGTACCGGAACTGGAAGCGGGGCAAACCTTTAAGCTGAATCCCGGGCGGCTGCTGGCGCAATTGGCCGAATGCAAGGCATTGAATCTAACTGCCCAGCCTAAACCGGTGTTGCTGGGGCCTTTGACCTGGCTGTGGCTGGCCAAGGCCAGGTCAAACGTTGACAAGCTGGCGTTGCTGGATGCGCTGTTGACTGAATACGCCGCCTTGTTGCAAATTCTCTCGGCGCAAGGCGTTGAATGGGTGCAGATTGACGAACCGGTGTTGGTACTGGATTTGCCGACGGACTGGAAAACCGCGCTGGAAATGAGTTATCACCGACTGCAAAGCCGTGAACTCAAGCTGATGCTGACCACGTATTTCGACGATCTGGGTGACAACACGCAGCTGGCCTGTCGGCTGCCGGTACAGGGGCTGCATATTGACCTGGCGCGAGCGCCTAAGCAACTCGACCGGGTGCTGGATAACCTGCCGGCTTACAAAACCCTGTCGCTGGGCCTGATCGATGGCCGCGGCGTGTGGCGCGCCGACCTGAACGACAAACGGGCGCTGATCGACCAGGCGCGAAGCCGGTTCTCGGGTGCGCTATGGCTGGCCCCCTCCTGTTCGCTGCTGCATGTGCCTATCGATGTTGCACCGGAAACAGCCATCGAGCCGGAACTGAAAAACTGGCTGGCGTTTGCCAGACAAAAGCTGCTTGAGCTTAACCATCTGCAAGCCATCGCCACCGGCGCCGAAACCGCCGCCCCGTTGTTGGCGGAATCGCAGGCCGCGGTTGCCGCACGGCTTCAATCACCTCGCGCCCGCAAGGCCGACGTGCGCCGCCGGCTGGCGGCGTTGGACAGCTTGCCCCGGCAGCGGCAAACGCCGTTCAAGTTTCGGCAAAGCCTTCAGCAACAGCAGCTGGCGTTACCGCAATTTCCCACCACCACCATAGGCTCGTTCCCGCAAACCACGGCCATACGGCAATTACGCCGTGATTATAAACAAGGCCGCATTGACCCAACCGACTATCAGGCCGCCATTGAACAAGCCATTGCCGATTGTATTGCCGAACAGGAAGCCTTAGGGCTGGACGTGCTGGTGCATGGCGAATTCGAGCGCAACGACATGGTCGAATATTTCGCCGAGCATTTAGACGGCTTTTTACTGACCCAAAACGGCTGGGTGCAGTCCTATGGTTCACGCTGCGTCAAGCCGCCTATTTTGTACGGCGATGTCAGTCGGCCCGAGCCAATCACCGTGGCCTGGACAAGGTACGCCCAGTCATTGACCGAAAAGCCCGTTAAAGGCATGTTGACCGGGCCTGTGACGGTGTTGAACTGGTCGTTTGTGCGCGATGATCAGCCGCGCCGGGAAACCGCGCTGCAACTGGCTTTGGCGTTGAGTGATGAAGTCAAGGATCTGGAACAGGCCGGCATCAACATCATTCAGATCGACGAAGCCGCGCTACGCGAAGGGCTGCCCCTAAAGCACCGTGACCGGGCCGAGTATCTGGACTGGGCGATTGCCGCGTTCCGCCTGACCGCATCGATGGTGGCCGACAGCACCCAGATACACAGCCATATGTGTTATTCGGAATTTAACGACATTATCCAGGCCATTGCCGATATGGATGCCGATGTTATTTCCATCGAAGCCTCACGTTCAGGAATGGCCTTGCTGCAAGCGTTTGTCGATTTTAACTATCCCAATGCCATAGGCCCGGGTATTTATGACATTCACAGCCCTAACCAGCCTTCGGCGACTGAGATGACAGGATTGTTGCAGCAAGCACGAACCGTACTGGATGATAGCCAAATCTGGGTCAATCCCGATTGTGGCCTGAAAACAAGAGGCTGGGAGGAGGTACGGGGCGCTCTGGCGGCGATGGTCGAGGCGGCAAAAACAGCGCGCAGGTAATTTCTTAAAGCCGATCAGCGCATCGTTCGACGATGCGCGATTTGCTGAGCAAATTCCCGGTTGCGTTTTGGACTTTTTCAAGCCCACGCATTAAAAAGCAGCAATTCTCAGTTTGAGCATTTTCACGGTATTCAGGGCATAGGGAGTGCCTGTTGAGGAACGCCGTAAACGTGTTCAACACCAGCACCAGGATGTGGTTCGTACCCCCACATCCTACGCGCTACCCGGCCTAAACGGTCATAGGTTGTTTTTGTAGATCCTTCCATCTTTCATGATGACGACGAAGTTCCGTTCCGGGTTCTTGATCAATTCGATATTTTCCAACGGATTGCCGTCGACCAATAACAAGTCGGCCAAGGCGCCCTCCTCGACGACGCCCAGCTTGCCCGGATAAGGATTGCGCGGGCCGGACAACGCGAGCAATTCGGCGTTGGTGCTGGTTGCCAATCGCAAGACCTCAGAAGGCTTGAACCAGCGCTGCATGACTGCCAACCTATCGTTTTGGGCTTTTGCCTCATGGGCGCTGAACAGGATGTCCGTACCCCAAGCCAGCTTGACCTTATGCTTTTTCGCGAGTTTGATGGCGTTATCGGTGCCCGTGGCAACCATCTGTTTCTTCAAATAGCCGGCAGAACCTTCGGGAAAATGAGGATCCGGATCGCCTAGAAACGGCTGAATGCCAAGCCATATCCCTTTTTCGGCCATCAGGCGAATGGCTTCCTCGTTGGCAAGCTGACCATGCTCGATATTTTTCACTCCCGCTTGAATGGCGGTCTTGATGGCTTTGGGCGTGTAGGCATGAACCATGACGTAGGTGCCCCATGCCTCGGCTGCTTCAACAGCGGCGCGGAGTTCGGGTTCGGTATACTGAGCCACATCGATAGGGTCATAAAACGAACTGACTCCGCCGCCAGCGGAAAGCTTGATCTGACTGGCGCCCTGCATTAGTTGTTCGCGCACCCGCCTAAGCACATCCGCCTGACCGTCAGCAATGGCCGCATAACCCAAGCGCTCGGTGGAATGTAAATCGTTTTCAGCTGCAGGAATGTCGTGTAAAGTGCGAAAATCGCCGTGCCCAGCAGTTTGCGAGATCATCGCACCAGACGGCCAGATTCGAGGTCCCGGCAGCAGCCCTTCGTCGATGGCTTGCTTGAGGCCGAACACCGGACCGCTGGCGTCACGCGCCGAAGTAAAACCTCTCAGCAGCATGCGTTCGGCCGCTTTCGCCGAAACCAGTGTGGCATAGTTGGCATCTCCCGTCATCAGACGCGGTATCGAAATGTCGCTCATCGTAAGATGCACATGTGAGTCGATCAATCCCGGCATCAAGGTACGGCCGACGCCTTCGATAACCGTATCGTATTCAGATAGTTCCACGGTTATCTCGCCCACAGCGATTTGTTCGATCCGATTACCGCGCACCAGAACCTGACGCGCTGGCGTCAAAGACGCGCTTTTGCCATCAAAAATACGGACGTTCTTGAACAACGTAACCGGTTCGGCGGCGACCGATGTAAAGCTGAACAAGCCAAGACCGCTGCACAAAATCAGCACAATAATAAATGGTCGTCCCATCGGGGAATCCTTGTGTGGATGAACGGTGAAAAGGGTTGGTGTTTAGTCTGTATCGGACGGAGCTTCAACAAACCGCGCCAATGGCGCTATCCGTGCTCGATTCAATGTCATCGAACCGTCGTCGCCGAGACTGTAATTGTCGACTGTTTGCAGAACTTCGATGAACTGCTGTTCAAGCTGCATATCGGGGCAGGCCATCATCGTCATTGCGATGTTTCGACCGAAGTCGATACGTTGACCCGTCTTGATTGCGAAGGCACCGTTATACATGTTGCACGAGGCATTGCCATGATACCGCCCATCTTCGGCACCTAGGAGCAGAAAGGCCTCGCGTTGGTTTTCAAGGGGTTTGACCGGTTGGCCGTACAGCTCGACCAGTATCCAGCGCCGGTTCTCAATACGCGGATCGTGAATATGCTGCTCCAGAATGTAGCGACCGGCGAGAGCACCTTCAATGCGCTTGCGATCGATATCAAGCAGGAGCAATCGATGCTCGCCGATCTGGTAATGCTCAGGCTCCATGTCTTCGGTTGTGAGCGTCACCTTGCGACCGGCTTGGTCCCAGGAAAATGTGCCGGTGTCGATCTGTGGCAGCGGACTATCATCGATGTAAACCCTGCGTCGCTCAAAACTTCCGTTTTGATTTAGCGTCACACGAGTCTCAATTCCGGGGCAGCTAGCGCAAGGTAAAACACCGGAATACGTACCTGCCCAGTCCAGAGCAATCCGACTCGTGTGGCCGTCGGGCGCAGGCTCTTGAGCTGCTTGCCACGCCTGAGAGTCCGTTGGTGTGTATACCGGCGACCCGGTCGATTGCATGGATTCGCCGGTGCAGGCAGCCAGACTTAGTAGTAGGGTTAGGTACAAAACATTATTAATGACGGGGAATGTCATGGTAGACATTGGCGTTTCCTTTGGTTCGTTGGGCTTGGTCTTACAATTTAGCACGAAAAATACCCTTACCAACACTGGGGTGTCCGTCAAAGGACACCGTGAATACGTCCGTGCAGGCTCTTATGGCATCCTAAGCTGGCAAAATCTTTGCCAATACCCCACAGTGCCTACTTAGGAGCCTGTCCGAGAATAGCTTTTCGTTACGAGGGCGAGACTGATGGAGATGGATATGCACGATCATTGGAGGCGAATAGTGGTTCTATTTAACGACAAAACGGCAGGACAGCCGTTTTGCACGGCTTGCAGCCGCCCTGAAGGGGGAGCACAAGGATGTGCTCCATGAAAATGATCGGAAAATACAGCCAATCCGGCTAGGTTGCAGTAGATCAGTCTATTCTCGGACAGGCTTCTAGGGTCTGCCGATTTGCAGTGTGAAGGGTATACAACCTGTGAACGGTTACGTTTGTGACGCTCTGGCAGCGATGGTTGAGGCGGCAAAAACAGCGCGCAGGTAATTTCTTAAAGCCGATCAGCGCATCGTTCGACGATGCGCGATTTGCTGAGCAAATTCCCGGTTGCGTTCTTCCAGCGCATCAACTAAACGCTGATGATCTGCGTCAGACTGACCCGGCTGACCCAGGTCAAGCGACAATTCTTCTGCCAAATCCACGTACAATCGCCGGGTTACCCGCAAAAACCACAGCGGACGCCCCAAGATGACCCATACAGCCAAGGGAATAATGACCGGCACCACCATAAGCAGCGATTCGAGCACGACCAGGCCGATCAGGCTGTAAGTGATACGGCTTCGGGTTTTCATGGGGTCAACGCGGTCGCCCAGGTCGATATCGATACTACCTTTCTCGGCATAAAGCTTTTGTATCAGCCAGTAAAACCAAATGGGACGTTTTCGCGCCACATAAATGCCGATCATCGCAGTGAATGGCAACGGAATAATCTCAGCGATAAACAAGCCGAGAATAGCAAGCAAGCATTTAGTGCGGATACTCATAGACGACATCAGTAGGTTTTAGGGGTGCTGTCTGCGTTTCCAACCAAAGCGTTAGCGTGCTTCCGGCTTGCTGAACACGCAGTTGAATCGATCGGGTTCTCTGGCAAGTTCAATCTTGTTGGGACTTTAACAATGAAACACAGAACCGTAAAGCAATATATGCCCCAGAAATTTGGCAACGGACGCTACAGGGCTGTGCGCAACGGCCTGTATATATTGGCTTTTAATAATTCTGATAAGACATCACGCACAGGACGGTCAAATCCAGTCAATACCGACTGCGACCTGAAAACTTGAAGCCGGGATAAAGTCTTGGCAACGATAAACGAAGCGCTTCGCAAACTTCGACAAACGTCGCCTCCCAGAACTCCTGCCCGATTCAATGGTAAGCCAGCATCACTTGCTGCTCACCAAAAACACGATTTAACCCAATCAGCAAGGCTTCAGACGGGGTAACTGACCATTCCTTAGCCAAAATCAGGCGGGCGCTGGCATCGCTGTTACGGTAGTCGATGATCACCGGGCAAGGGCCGCCCCGATGCGGCGTGATGAGGTCTTTCAGGTTTTGTAACCGCTGGTCATCATGTTGATCTTTATCCCAGGTCAAGCGCAAGGCTTTGGCGAACCGGCTACGCGCTTGTTCCAGGTCATACAGAGCTTCCACGGTCAGCCGAAAACCGCCGCTGTAATCGTCGATGCCGGCGGTGCCTTCGGCGATCAACAATGCGTCTTTGCTCAACAGGCTGCGAAAATTTTCAAAGCTGTCACCGAATAGGGTTAACTCCATGCGGGCGCTTTGATCGTCGAGGGTGACAAAGGCCATGGTTTTGCCGTTTTTGTTTTGCCGGGTGCGCACGTCGATCAACAGGCCGGCCACACGTACATTACGTTTTTCCCGTTGCCGTTCGGTGGCTTCCAGAATCTCCTGAATCCGGCCATGGGTAAACTGTTTAAGCTCGGCCAGATAAGGTTGAATCGGATGACCGGTCAGAAACAGACCCAAAGTGGCCTTTTCTTCGGTCAGACGCTCGGCTTCGGTCCAGGGTTCGATCGCTTGGCTGTCGTTGGGCTCGGTGCCGGTGGCTTGTGCGCTGTCCGGGTGAAAGCCGAATAAATCGTCCTGTCCCTGCGCCAGGCTGGCGCTGTGTTGTTCGGCAACTTGCAAGGCGGTGGGCAGTTCCAGCAAATGCGCCCGGCGATTGGCATCGATGGCATCGAACACGCCGGCCTTGATCAACGCTTCCAACACCCTTCGGTTGATTTTGCGGCTGTCGATACGTTGGCATAAATCGTATAAACCGGCAAACGATCCGTTTTGCTCGCGTTCTTTGATCAAGCCGAGTAAAGCCGCCTCGCCCGCGCCCTTGATTGCGCCCAGGCCATAGACAATCCGGTTATGATCATCAACGCTGAACCGGTATTGCGATTGGTTGATATCCGGCGGCGCGATGGTCAGCCCCATGCTGCGACATTCTTCGATCAACACCACGATTTTATCGGTATTGTCCAAATCCGCCGACATCACCGCCGCCATGAACTCGGCCGGGTAATGGGCTTTCAGCCAGGCGGTTTGATAGGCGACCAGGGCGTAGGCGGCGGAATGCGATTTGTTGAAACCGTAACCGGCGAATTTTTCCATCAAATCGAAAATATAGGTGGCGATTTTCTCATCGATGCCATTGGCCACCGCGCCTTCGGTGAAAATTGCCCGTTGCTTGGCCATTTCCTCGGGCTTTTTCTTGCCCATCGCCCGGCGCAGCATGTCGGCGCCGCCCAGGGTGTAACCGGCCAGTTCACGCGCGATCTGCATGACTTGTTCCTGATACAGAATGACGCCGTTGGTAGGCTTTAATATCGGCTCCAGTTTCGGGTGAGCGTATTCGGCCCTGGCGCCGTGTTTGACCCGGATATAATCATCGACCATGCCCGATTCCAGCGGCCCAGGCCGAAATAACGCCACCAGGGCGATAATGTCGTCAAAACAATCGGGTTTGAGCTTTTTGATCAGCTCTTTCATGCCGCGCGATTCTAACTGAAACACTGCCGTGGTTTGCGCGGCCATCAGCAATCGATAGCTTTCAGCGTCGTCGCGGGGAATTTTGCTGATATCAATCACCGGCTGACCTTTGGCTTGTAATCTGGGATTGATTTGTTTCAACGCCCAATCGATCACGGTCAGCGTTTTCAGTCCTAAAAAGTCGAATTTGACCAGACCGACCGCTTCGACATCATCTTTGTCGTATTGGGTAACCGGATTGGAGCCGTCCGGTTCGCAGTATAACGGGGTGAAATCGGTGATTTTCGACGGCGCGATGACCACACCACCGGCGTGTTTACCGGCATTGCGCGACAACCCTTCCAGGCTCAAGGCCATGTCGATCAGGTTTTTGACTTCTTCTTCCGTGTCATAAAGACGCTTTAAGTCTTCGCTTTGCGCCAGCGCACGGGTCAGGGTCATGCCCAGTTCGAACGGCACCAGTTTGGCCAGTTTATCGACAAAACCATAACCAAACCCCAATACCCGGCCAACATCGCGCACCACCGCCTTGGCCGCCATCGAGCCGTAGGTGATGATCTGCGCCACCCGCTCGCGGCCATAATGCCGGGCGACATAGTCGATGACTTCATCACGCCGGTCCATGCAGAAATCGACATCGAAATCGGGCATGGAAACCCGTTCCGGGTTGAGGAAACGCTCGAACAACAGATCAAACTCAATCGGGTCAAGATCGGTGATGTTCAGCACATAAGCGACCAGGGAACCGGCGCCCGAACCACGTCCCGGCCCAACTGGTATGGCATGATTCTTGGCCCATTGAATGAAGTCGGCGACAATCAGAAAATAGCCGGGAAAGCCCATCTCGATGATGACATCGAGTTCAATCTTAAGTCGCTGCCGGTAAACTTCAAGATCCGCGTCAGGTCGATTGTGGCGGATTTCCGTGTCAAAGCGCTGCTCTAACCCCTGTTCGGATTGCTGAATCAGAAACTCGGCCACGGTCATGCCGTCCGGTACCGGAAAATCCGGCAGGTAGTTCTGTCCCAGAGTCAGGCTGACCGTGCAGCGTGTGGCAATGGCCACCGAATTTTCCAAAGCTTCCGGCAAATCGGCGAACAAGTCCTGCATTTGCTGTGGCGTTTTCAGGTATTGCTGGTCGCTGTAATGTTTCGGCCTGTGCGGGTCATCCAGCACCCGCCCCTGGTTGATGCAAACCCGAACTTCATGCGCGGCAAAATCCTCCTGGTTGAGAAAACGCACATCGTTGGTGGCCACCACCGGCAATTTCAGCTGCCGCGCCAAGGTCACCACCGCCGGTAAATAGACCGTTTCATCGGCCTTGCCCAAGCGCTGAACTTCCAGATAAAAACGTTCCGGAAACAAATCTGCCCAATAGCGGGCGCGGCGCTGCGCCTCGGCTGGATTCTGGCTGATCAGTGCCTGGCCGACATCGCCGGTTAAAGCGCCTGATAAGGCGATTAAACCGTCGCTGTCCTGTTCCAGCCAGGCGCGGTGCAGCATTGGCATATCCTGATGCTGGCCTTCACGGTAGGCCAGCGCCAACAGCTCGCATAACCGGGTGTAACCCCGGTTGTTCAGCGCCAGCAACGTTAAATCAAACGGTTTGTCCGGTGCTTTGGGGTGATGAATCCAAACATCGGCGCCGACGATGGGTTTGACCCCTTGGGCCAGCGCCGCCCGGTAGAACTTGACCAGCGAGAACAAATTGCAGCGTTCGGTGACCGCCACCGCCGGCATCGACATGGCACGGGCGGCCTGGGTTAATGGCTTGATACGCAGCGTGCCATCGACCAGGGAAAATTCGCTGTGCACGCGCAGATGAATAAAAACGGGTGAGGACATGACAGGTTTCAGAAAGAAACGGAACGAACCGGTTTGAAGCTGACGCGATGCGCCGGTGATGGCCCTAATTCGGCCAGTTTTGCCAGATGCAGAGTCGTGCCGTAACCTTTATGACGGCAGAATTCATAGCCGGGATAAAGTTGATCCAGCAGGCTGATTTCATGATCACGGTAGACTTTGGCCACAATCGAGGCGGCGGAGATTTCGGCGATTAAACCGTCGCCGCCGACCACCGCTTGGCCGGGGATTTGCGCGCTGGGTAAATCCCGGCCATCAACGCAGTAACAATCGGCTTTAGGTTCCAGCGCGCTAAGCGCCCGGCGCATGGCCAATAACGCGGCGTTACGGATATTGATGCGGTCTATTTCACTGACTTCAGCACGGCCCAGCCCCCAGGCTATCGCTTGTTGTTGAATGGCCGTGGCCAGTAGCTCGCGACGCCTGGGGCTGAGTTTTTTGGAGTCGGTCAAACCCGGCAGGTCATACTGTTCCGGCAGGATAACCGCCGCCGCGAGCACCGGCCCTGCCAGACAGCCACGACCGACTTCATCGATACCCGCACGCAACAATGTCATTTTTCAGCGCAGAATGCCCCGGGTGACATTGCGCAGAAAGCTGACCATGATCGACAACTCGTCGCTGTCACCGGCCAGTTCTTCGATTTGCTCAATGGCATCTTCCAGGCGGAGATTCATTTTGTAGAGGATTTTATAGGCTTTGCGAATCAGGCGAATCGCTTCCGGGGGGATGCCATTGCGTTCCATGCCCACCGAATTGATGCCATGCGGCTGGGTTGGCCTGCCACCGACCATGACAAACGGCGGAATATCCTGAGTGATAGCACTACCCATGGCCGAAAAACTGTATTGGCCAATCTGGGTGAACTGATGCACCAGGGTAAAACCGCCGAGTATGGCATGATCATCCAGATGCACATGGCCGGCCAGGGATGCGCCATTGGCCATGATCACGTGATCGCCGATCAGGCAATCATGAGCCACATGCACATAGGCCATCAGCAAATTATGCGAGCCGATTCTGGTCAGCGCCTGATCTTGCACGGTGCCACGATGGATAGTGACGAATTCCCGAATGCGATTGTGATCGCCGATATGCAAACGGGTTGTTTCATTGGCATATTTGCGGTCTTGCGGGTCTTCGCCAATCGAGGCAAATTGAAAAATGTGGTTGTCGCGGCCAATGTAGGTAGATCCTTTGATCACCACATGCGGGCCGATCACAGTGCCCGAGTCAATTCTGACATCTTTGCCGATCACGCTGAACGGGCCGACTGAAACATCATCGGCCAGTTCGGCGCCCGGATCAATAACAGCCTTGTTGTCAATCAAGATCAATCCGTGGCGGCGGCACACATGATATTGGCGCTGGCGACAAATTCGCCATCCACTTCGGCACGGCAATCGAATGACCAGATGTTGCGTTTACTACGCACAAATCGGGCCTCTAATTTTAACTGGTCGCCAGGGACAACCGGACGCTTGAATCGGGCATTGTCGATGCCGACCAAGTAATAGGTCATGCCCTTACCTAAAACATCCGGCGCAGTTTCAGACGCTAAGAGACCGGTGGCCTGTGCCAAAGCTTCCAGAATCAATACCCCGGGCATGATTGGCAGGTGCGGAAAATGCCCTTGAAAAAAAGGTTCGTTATAAGTGACATTTTTGATCGCCAGCAATCTGACGCCTGGCTCGCATTCCACCACTCTATCAACCAGCAAAAACGGATAACGGTGTGGCAAAAAATCTTGAATCTGTTTTATATCCAAAGTTATAGACATGGTTAGCAAAGTGGTACTTTTTTAGTATTGTGAGGTAACGCGATAGCGCCAGAACCCGGCCTATCAGTCGTCATTAGTCGAGTTTAGATAAACGTTTTTGCACCGCATCCGTTACATCCACCGCCTTGCTTGCATGGATCACACCATCGGTCAGTAATAAATCAAAATCCTGCTCTTTGGCCAAGGCGCGAATGGCCTCGACAATCCGGCGTTGCAACTTGCCTAACTCTTCATTGCGGCGAATGTTAAAGTCTTCACTGAATTCTTGTTGATCGCGTTTCAGGTCACGTTGCTTGGCCAGAATGTCACGTTCGAGCTTACGTTTTTCACTTTCGCTCATCACCGCGCCATCACGCGTTAAACGCTCTTCCAGCTGTTTAATATCTTCCTGTATAGCCAGCAATTTCTTGTCACGCGGGGAAAATTCCTGCTCCAGACGTTTTTTGGCTTGCTCGGCTTGAGGGGCTTTTTCCAAAACCTTAGGGATGTTAACGAAACCGATTTTCAGCTCGGCAAGCACCTGAGGAGCAAACATAAACACACTCAACAACAAGACCAGTTTTTTCATCATGAAGAATTCCTTTTTATCGAAACGGAAAGGCGGGGCGAATAAGGTCTGACTCAATCAAGCTCGCCAAACCCAAAGTCGATCAATTATAGGCGATAACCCAAGCAAACCAAACCTTGGCCGCAGAAAAAAGATATGCTGCACCTAACACGCCAGCATCATGATCGACACCCCATGCCCTGACCGTTATCAGGCGCTTGCTCAGGCTCCATACCTGTTAATGGCACGAATCTCTCATCCAGGCAATGGCCTTGCGCATTTTCTGCCGCAACGCCATGATCAAAACGCTTGACCAGGCCGCCTTAAACCGCTAATCCGCGTTAACCGGAGGAGGCGCCAGCACATCGCGTGAGCCATTACTTTCCGCAGGCGTGACCACCCCTGCCGCCTCCATGTCTTCAATCATGCGCGCCGCCCGGTTGTAACCAATCTTGAAACGGCGCTGCACACTGGAAATTGACGCTTTGCGTGACTCGGTAACAAACGCCACCGCCTGATCATACAAAGCATCCTGCTCATTATCGCCATCAAAACTGGCGTAACCGCCAGACCCTCCGTCTGCACCGTCTAAAGGCTCCCGGGTAATATCATCCAGATAATTGGCAGGACCTGTCTGCTTCAGGAACTCAACCACCTTATGCACTTCGTGATCATCGACAAATGCCCCATGAGCACGAATAGGAATGCTGGTGCCGGACGGCAAGAACAGCATATCGCCATTACCTAACAATGATTCCGCCCCGCCCTGATCGAGTACGGTACGCGAATCGATACGTGAGGAAACCTGAAAGGAAATCCGCGTGGGCACATTGGCCTTGATCAGGCCGGTCAACACATCCACCGAAGGACGCTGTGTGGCCAGAATCAAATGAATGCCAGCGGCACGAGCTTTTTGCGCCAGACGAGCAATGGATTCTTCGACTTTTTTGCCGACAATCATCATCATGTCGGCCAACTCATCGATGACAATCACAATCGCTGGCATAGCCTCTAAGACCGGTTCAGGCTCGCCCTCCACCCGTTGCGCTGAATCAGCTAAAGGATCCATGATCGGAGCGCCTTGCTGTTGGGCTGCGGTCACCATATCGTTGAACCCGGCCAGATTGCGCACGCCCAACTTAGACATGAGCTTGTAGCGACGCTCCATTTCGCCAACCGCCCAACGCAGAGCGTTATGTGCCTGCTTCATATCCGTGACCACCGGTGTCAGCAGATGCGGAATACCTTCATAAACCGACAATTCCAGCATTTTGGGATCGATCATGATCAACCTGACCTGGTCAGGTGTGGCACGATACAACAAGCTCAGAATCATGGTATTGATAGCCACTGACTTACCTGAACCGGTGGTGCCTGCCACTAATGCGTGCGGCATTTTTGCCAGATCGGCAACGACGGGCGCGCCGGCAATATCCTTGCCTAAAGCCAGCGTCAGCACGCCTTTGGCATTGGCGAAAGCTTTGGAAGCCAGCAACGTCTTCAGCGCCACCATTTCCCGCTCTTGATTGGGTATTTCCAGGCCAATAAAGGGCTTGTCGGGTATGATTTCAACAATTCGCACCGCCCGCACTGATAGCGCACGCGCCAAATCCTTGGCCAGGCCACTGATTCGACTGACTTTCACGCCAGGCGCGGGTTGCAGCTCGAAGCGGGTAATGACAGGCCCCGGGTTAACCGCAACCACCTCGACCTGCACATTGAATTCGGCCAAAATTTCTTCAACCCTATGTGACATCTCGGTCAAGGCCTCATGACTGTAGCCTTTGACCTTTTGCTGATAATCGTCTAATAGATTCAAATCCGGAAACGCTTTAATCGAGTGACCGCGCTTCACCTTGACCACCTGGGCAGGCGGGCTGATAGTGACCGCAGCAACCGGCTCGGACTCAGGTACTGACTCGATGGCGCGAGCCTTTTTAGGCCTAGGCTGCCTAACCTTACGTACCGGAGCGGAATAGGTGTCAACTGCCTCTTTAGAGGCGGGCATGGCCTGCGCAAACAACCATAATACACCCGCGCCAATTTGACTCAGTAAATGCAGCCAGGACAAACCAGTTAACAGGGTAATACCGGCCAGCAGCAAGGTAATCAACAACAAAGAGGCCCCGCCCTCTCCGAACAACAACACCAAGGCATCGCCACATTCCTGACCGAGAATACCCCCCGAATTATTCGGTAATACCGGCCCCAAACGCGGCCAGTGCAGATACAACAACGCCGCCAGTGCGGTCATGGTGGCAAAAAAACCCAGGCCGGAAAACACCATGGCGCTTTTTGGCAACGCCCCGTTACGAGGTCTGAATACCTGATAAACCCGCCATAACATCCAGGCCGCCAGTAAATAAGCGCCCAGACCAAACAAACTGAAACAAACATCTGCCAGCCAGGCACCCACAGGACCTCCGGCATTGACCACTGCTTGCACATTGCCGCTGTGCGTCCAAACCGCATCTTCCATGTCAAAAGATGCCAAGGCCAACAGAAAGTACAACGAGAACGCCAACAATGCCAAAGCCAGCGTTTCCTTCAAACCTTTTGCTGTTTTGTCGTCAATGACCGCAGACATGTTTAATCCACTGTTAAAATTTAAGATAAAACATGATTATAGCGGAAAAATCGAAGATTTCACATGAACATGACAACTGCATCAAAAGCATGCAAGACAGGAGTTACCGAACAACACTCAAAAACGCTTGGCAGCTCTGGCACTTAAGTTAAATATCTAAAAATGTATTCCGATCGGTCAGGCGGCCATTGCTAAACAGTGGCTCACTGACTGGTAACAATAATTGCTACAAGGCTGGGAGCATGGTAACGACATGAGGCGGGAATGACGACAATCAGTCGGTCGGCGGCAGCACAAACGTGACCAGGTGAGATTGAGCTTAAACGACGCCGGGGCGTGTACGCTGTGGCGCAGGCGGCGTAGAGGGTGCGGGCAAGCGTTCGCGAAGCTGGTTCAATTGATCGGAAAAGTCGCGCCCCCATTCATGCAGCTGTTTTTCCAGCATAGGTATGGATTGGTCGATATATTCCTGCACGGTATTACCCAGGTTTTCCAGGCTTTGAAACAGGTCAATCAACACCGTTCGACTCATTTGCGCCTGCGTTTTTACATAGTCAACCCGCCACTGCCCCTGTTCACGGGTCAGAAAAGTCACGAAACGACTAGGGCTGCGCTGCGCATGACCTGGATCGAGCACGGTGATAACTTCGGCGCGCTCTTGATCCAGGGTGATCTTGCCGGTACTCACCTTGGCATTGGGCATTTTGAACGGCGGCTTGTGGTCGAAATGCGCGCTGCTGTCTGCACTCAACCACACACGGGCCGCATCGGCCTCACCGACCAATGCGGCTTGCCAGAATTGTTGCGTAACCTGCTCGGGCGTGGCAGGCGTGCAGCCTGTCACACTCCAAAGCAGTAACAGCAACCAACTACCTAGCGTTTTAGTCATCACCACCAAACACGCCCAGCAATTGCAGCAGGCTCAAGAACAGGTTGTAGATAGAGACGTACAGTGACACGGTGGCCATGATGTAGTTATCTTCACCACCATGAATCAACTGGCTGGTTTGAAACAATATCATGCCAGACATCAGCAAGATAAACATCGCCGACACGGCAAGAGCCAGTCCTGGAATTTGCAGCAGTACCGCGCCAATACCGGCCAAGAAGGCGACCAGAATACCCACCATCAAAAAACCGCCCATAAAGCTGAAATCCTTGCGCGTGGTCAAGGCATAACCGGACAGGCCAAGGAAAATCACACCGGTACCACCCAGCGCGGTCATAATCAGTGTGTGGCCGTTACTGAATGCGTGCACATACATATTCAGAATAGGACCTAGCGTCAAACCCATGAAGCCAGTCAGGGCAAACACCCACAGTAAACCCCAAGCGCTATTACTGAATTTCTGGGTCAGGAACAACAGGGCGAAATAACCGACCATGGATACAATCATGCCCGGGTGCGGCAGATTCAACAGCATTGCGGCGCCTGCGGTCAAGGCGCTGAACAACAATGTCATCGACAGCAGTAGATAAGTGTTTTTCAGTACCTTGTTAGTGGCCAAAACACCCGGTTCGGTACGGGATAACGTAACGTGCTCTCTCATGATGACTCCTTAAGCGTTGTGAAAAAAATCGGCGTTGAACCGTAATAACTGACTCCTGACATAGTACAAGAGTTTCTTAAAATATGGCAGCGCAAAAGCCAATTTACAAGCCCCCTGACTTAAAATGCCAAGAAGCTGCGTAACCCTTCAAGGCTCTCAACAATAATGTGCAATACCCCGCTAAAACAGAAGTCGCATGAATAAGGTCTTCAAGGTCGCTTTTGGAAGACAGTGCATCAAGCTGAAGCCGAATTGGCGGACTTGATGCAAATCGCCTTGACCATTGAAGCGTTTCCAGATCAAGGCATCGCCCAAAGTGCTCGGCGTGTTTGATGCGCCATGTGAAGCTGCCCACGTTGACCGTGATTCCGACTTCGCCTGTTTGCTGCTGGATTTCTTTGAAGGGTGCCCTGGTATTCAGGGCGAGTTCGAGCAAGATGACTATCGGGAATGGGTGGTCAAAAGTCGGCAGTTTGTGATGGACCACTGTTTCTAGGCTAGCGACCACATTGGGTGACCTGCGGACATTATGGGCCACCCGCTGTTACTGATCAGCTAAAAATCAGTTTCCCCGCATTATCTCGCAACCACTCACGACACCGTTGATACTCCGGCAGCACCCGCGCCATTTCCCCCCAGAACTCCGGGGAATGATCATGCCGTATCAAATGGCAAAGCTCGTGAATCACCACATAATCCCCCATCCGGTTAGGTGTCATCATGATCTGCCAGTTAAATTCCAGCTTGCCTTTGGCAGTGCAGCTGCCCCAGCGGGATTTGAAGGTGCGGATTCCCACTCCGGCAGGCTCCACGCCAACCACCGGCGCAAAACGGTTTACCTTCTCGGTTAGCTTCTGTTCAGCCTGTCGTTTGTACCAGCGCACAAGGGCATTGCGGACCATGTGGGGCTGTTCGATGCCGTTGGCGTTGGGTACGGTGACTACCAAACGTCCGTTCAACAGCTTCACAGGCGCAAAATTGCCCGCCTCAACCTTCAGTCGGTAGTTGCGCCCCAGATAGCTGAAGGCTTCGCCAGACACATAGCGTTTGCTGCTGGCGGGTGTCATTTCCCGGTGCAGGGTGATCTTTTCTTTGATCCAGCGGCGTTTGGCGGCCAGTAGCTGGTCAATCTTTTCAGTAGGGGTGCTAACGGGCACTACGACGGACACGGCACCGTCTTCCACGCGAATATCCGCAGACTTGCGGCGGTGGGTACGGATGACTTCGGCAATAAAGCCGTGCCCGTCCCGGTATTCTGGTTTCTGTGCTGTCATCATTTGAACTTGTTCTTCGCCAGCTCCATGAATCGGTCCTGAACCACGTTAACCGGGGCTTTCTCGCCAAACGAACAATCCAGAATCGCCCGTTTGATTTCCTTCTTCATCCGCTTCACTTCGTCCGGTTTGCTGAAGAAGTCCAC
>JAVVEW010000050.1:0-18098 GCA_032251045.1 Methylococcales bacterium | reverse complement strand
CGCGTATTTTTCCAGGTGGCGCCAATTTCAATGTTTATGCCAGAAATGCCACCGGTGTCGATCTTTTATTATTCGATGATGTCGAGGCGAAGACGCCCACTCGGGTAATTACCCTGGACCCTGCGTTAAACCGCACTTTTTACTATTGGCATGTTTTTGTCCCGGATATTCAGCCGGGTCAGTTATACGGCTACCGGGTACATGGCTCGGCGGACAAAGGCTTCGATCCGGGCAAGGTGTTGCTGGATCCTTACAGTCGCGGTGTGGCTATCGCAGCGGGGTATCAGCGTGCGCAAGCCGCCGCACCGGCGTTGGTTGAGCATGCCGACCTGAAAAGCGTGTTGGTGGATTTGCGCGGGTATGATTGGCAGGGCGACATGCCGCTGCGCCGCTCGTTTGAAGAAACCGTGATTTATGAGCTACATGTTGGCGGCTTCACCCGGCATCCCAGCTCCGGTGTCAGCCCGGAACGGCGCGGCACCTATGCCGGCGTGATCGAGAAAATTCCTTATCTTAAAGCGCTGGGCGTCACCGCCGTGGAGTTGTTGCCGGTTTTTCAGTTTGATGAGCAGGATGCACCGTCTGGAAAACGCAACTATTGGGGCTACAGTCCAATGTCGTTTTTTGCCCCGCATGCGCAATATAGTTCAGACCCGACGCCTCTGGGTGCGATTTATGAATTTCGCGATATGATCAAGGCTCTGCATCGTGCCGGCATTGAAGTTATTTTGGACGTGGTGTTTAACCATACCGCCGAGGGCGATCACACTGGCCCTGTGTTTTGTTATAAAGGACTGGCCAATGAAGACTATTACATAACTTCGCCCGACGGTCTGCATGCCAATTATTCCGGCACCGGCAACACCCTGAAAGCTAATAATCCCATCGTGCGGCGCATGATTCTGGACAGTCTTCGCTATTGGGTTACGGAAATGCACGTCGATGGTTTTCGTTTTGATCTGGCGTCGATTTTCTCCCGCGATGACAGCGGGCAGCCGATACCTAACCCGCCGATTTTGTGGGATATCGAAACCGACCCGGTGCTGGCGGGCAGCAAATTGATTGCCGAGGCCTGGGATGCCGCAGGCCTTTATCAGCTGGGTAATTTCATCGGTAATTTTTGGAATGAGTGGAATGGCCAGTTCCGTGATGATATTCGCCGTTACGTTAAATCCGATTCAGGCTCCCTGGCTACGTTACCCAGTCGCTTGTTGGGCAGTCCCGATGTTTTTCACAGTGAACACCGAGAGGCCGTACAAAGCATTAACTTCGTCACCTGTCATGATGGTTTTACCCTGAACGATTTGGTGTGTTACAACGACAAGCATAACCAAGCCAATGGTGAGGATAATCGGGACGGCAATGATTACAACCTGAGTTGGAATTGTGGCGTTGAAGGGCCTACCGACGACCCAGACATTGAATGGCTTAGGGTGCGGCAGATTCGCAATCTGCTGACGCTGAATCTGCTGGCCATAGGCGTGCCCATGCTGTCGATGGGCGATGAAATTCGTCGCAGTCAACAAGGCAATAACAATGCCTATTGCCAGAATAACGAACTGAGCTGGCTGGATTGGCGCTTGCTCGATCAGCACCGCGACGTATATGACTTTACCCGCAACCTGATCGGGCTGCGCGGCTATTTTTATTGCGATGGTGGTCTGGATACGGTGTCGCTGAACCAATTTATCCAGCAATTGTATCTGCGTTATTTTGCACCGGACCTGACTGAACCCGATTGGAGCCAAGATTCGCACAGTCTGGGCATGATGCAAAGTAATGGTGCTGGAACGAAAGTCTTTTATTGGTTACTCAATAGTTATTGGGAAGCGGTCACCTTTCAACTGCCTCAGGAAATCGAAGGACACCCGGTACAATGGCGTGAGGTGGTGGATACCGGTTCGAAACAACAGCCGGCCTTGGCACCTGAACAAGCGTTGATTGTGCGAGGGCGTGAACTGAACGTGGCCAGCCGCGCCCTGCGTATTCTGTTGGCGGATACACCGCATCTGGCTTCTGCTACAGATACCTGACCCGAGAATTACCAAGGATGGCAAACTTCAAGACACATTTGACCGTGGCCGCCACGGTCAGCGCCGGTGCCGCGCAAGCCGCTGCCGTATGGCTGGATCTGGCCTGGCTGGATGTCACGTGGCTGACGCTGGTGGGAACCGTAGGCGGATTACTGCCGGATATTGATGCCGACCAATCGGTGCCGTTGCGTTACTTGTTTACCGCTTTGGCGCTGTTTTTTACCGGCTGGCTACTGGTCATCAGCCACTGTCAGGCGCTGAGCCGGCAAGCCCTGCTGTTGGCCGGTCTGGCCAGCTTTTTCAGTTTTCGTTACCTGGCATTCTGGGCCTTTCAGAAATTAACCCGCCACCGGGGTGTGTTTCATTCCCTGCTGAGTGCCGTGTTTTTCAGCCTGTTGCTGACCCTTTCCGGCTATCAAGGGCTGGCCTGGACACCGTTATTCGCCTGGTTAAGCGGCTTGTTTCTGGGGTTTGGCTTTATCGTCCATCTGTTGCTGGACGAACTGTACAGCGTAGACCTGACCAATGCGCGGATGAAAAAGTCATTTGGCACTGCGTTCAAACTGGCCAGCCGCCAAAATCCGCTAGGATCGTTAGCATTGTTGCTGTTAAGTGGTCTCATGTGGCTGAATGCGCCGTCGGCTGAAGCGCTGGTTTTGCCGGGGCAGCAGGTGTTGGGCCTGGTGCAACACGTTATTGAACATTTAAGCGAGGATTTATTGTCATGGCGCTGATTATTCACGATGCCTGTATCAACTGTGATGTGTGTGAGCCGGCCTGCCCGAATGGCGCAATCAGTCAGGGCGCGGAGATTTATGAAATTACGCCTGCCTTGTGTACCGAATGCGTCGGTCATCACGACACGCCGCAATGTATCGAAGTGTGTCCTGTGGAATGTATTGCTAAAGATCCTGACCAGGTGGAAGATCACGACACCTTATACCTGAAATATCAACGGTTACAGCAGGCAACGTATGTTTGATGAACACAAAGCTTTGTATGCACTGGCCGAGCATGTAGGCGGTATGCTGCAAGCGCGTGGCGATTTGCTGGGCACGGCCGAATCTTGTACCGGTGGTGGCCTTGGTTGGGTGTTGACGGCGGTGCCCGGCAGCTCCGCCTGGTTCGAGCGCGGTTGGGTGACCTACAGTAATCAGGCCAAACAGCAATGCTTGAAGGTAACGCCGGAGACACTGGCGCGTGACGGCGCAGTCAGCGCGGCGACCGCTGAAGCGATGTGTTCTGGGGTGTTGGCGCACGCGCCGGTAACCTGGGCGCTGGCGGTGACCGGGGTGGCCGGGCCAATGGGGGGCAGTTCGGAAAAACCGGTGGGAACGGTATTTATCGCCTGGCAATGCCGTGACGCGGCAGCGGATAGTCAAAAATTTGTGTTTGCCGGTGATCGCGACAGCGTACGCAAGCAAACCATCGAACAAGCCCTGCTGGGTCTTGAGGTTCGCCTGGGCGCGGCGGCCAGCGTAGTGCCAGGCCTGTCTTGACTGAGAAGATTGGGGCGGCTGCCGTTATGCCGCGGCAATGGTTGCGTGGGTTGGACGGGGGGTGTTCAGCGCGGCTTGGTCTTGGCCCAGGCCGCCTGAATTTGCGCCGGATTAAAAGGCCAGTCCAGCGTGACCCCGCTGGCGCTATGCAGTAACACCGGGATGCGCGTGGCATAAGTGGCCTGCCATTGTTCCTGTTCAGCGATGTCTACCACGGTGACCTGCGACCGAACACCTTGCGCCAGTAACATCGCTTCGGCTTCAGCGCATAAATGACAGCCCTCTGTGCCTAACAACAACCAGGCGGTCGTTTCGTTCATTGTCTAACTGGCCTCTTTGAGCAAGGCGTTTGTCGCCTTGAGCGTTCCGGTAACCCATTGAAAGCCTTGGAGACGCGCATCACGCATGGCATCCAGATCATCCACCCCAATCGCAACGGCCGGAATGTTGTTCAGCGCGGCGTGTTGCTTAAGTGCTCCGACAGATAGCGGAAGACTGACTCTGTCAGGCTGTAAGGTATCGATCAGCGCGGTCAAAGAGGGCGTTAAGGCAGGAGTCTGTAGCGCTACTTGATAACCGCGCTGACGGTAGTTTTCCAGGCCTTGCAGCAAGTGTTTGTAATAGCGCGCATAAATTGAACTCAACTTCAAATGAATGGCAATCGCGCTGGGTTGCAGGCCGCATTTTATGATCACTTCCTGAAAATAAGCGCCATGATCGCGTTTAACGCCTAACACATGACGTGGGTCAACATCCAGCTGCAACACGCCAGCCGGTTGCGGCAGGGTCAAAAAGTTCAACATATGTACGGTGCGGGCCAGGCGGTCGAAATCAACAATCGAATCAGGATGAATCGCCTGACTAGCGGGCAGCGACAACAACGCTTCAAGCTCGTGGTTCTGCAAATCCGGAACTTCTTCGGTGCTGACCTGTAAGCGCGCCCATTGTCCGATGGGTTCGGAGCCGTCTAGTGGGGTAATGGCCTGAAAATCGGTACCGATGCGGATGGGGCCAAACAACCCGTAAACCTGGTTGTCCTTGAAAAAAAAAGGCCGGAAATTGGCATGATGCTCCCATTCCAGGCGGTCGTTAAAATACTCGACTAAATCTTGTAATGGCATGACTATCTCGCAAAAAAAGCGGGGCATAAAAGCCCCGCCTGGAGTGGTATACGTCCCTGAATGATATACGAGGAGACTCACATTAAACCGAATCAATTGTTCCTGGTTGATTCGACTTGAGGGTTATTGTAGCGAATTGTGTTCAGCAATAAAGCGATATAATTCGATATGTTTATTTGTTTTCAAGATATAATGGGTGTTATCCATGAGGATGCCGAGTTTGGTAGCCGAGCATGGTGTGCTGTGTGACTCACGCAAACGGATCGCTGTTATGAATCTCACTCAGATAGAACTGCTCAGAATTCTCAATGACACCGGGTACAATCTGTCTCGTGCGGCAGAAAAAATGCATTTGGTGCAATCGGCGGTCAGTCGCCAGCTATTGCTACTGGAACAGGAGTTAGGTGCGGCCGTGGTGCGTCGGCATGGTAAAAAGCTGTTAGGGCCAACGCCGTTGGGTGAGAAGGTTCTTAATCAAGCGCAGGTCATGCATGGTGCCCGGCAAAATATCTACACCATTGCCGCTGAACATCAACAAGGCGATGTCGGTACCTTGAGGATTGCCACCACACACACGCAAGCTAAATATTTTTTACCCCGGCCGATCCAGAAGTTTCGCGCCAAGCATCCCAAGGTCAAAATCTACATTATCCAGTCAGCACCCGAGTCTCTGGTGGATTTGCTGCATAAAGGCGAGGCGGATCTTGCTATTTGTACCGAAAAAGTGGCCGAAGACCAGACTTTGACCGTTGAGTCTTGCTATGCCTGGCATCATGGCCTGGTGATGCAGAAGCATCATCCGCTGGCCACAGGCCCGCTCGACCTGGAACGGCTCACCCAATACCCGGTGTTGACCTACTTGCCGGGCTATACAGGACGCAGCAAGATTGAGGCCGCGTTTGCACATTGCTCGAACAAGCTGGATATTGTGCTTTCAGCTGCCGACAGCGATGTTATTAAAACCTACGTCAGGTTGGGCCTTGGCGTGGGGCTGATTGCCGGCATGGCCTATCACCCCGAACAGGATCATGATTTACTGTTGCGTGATCTGACGGACCTGATTCCCTGCGCGGTAACCAAAATCGCTTACCAGGAAGCGCAATACCTTCCGGCTTATTGCCAGCATTTTATCGATGAACTGAGGCAAACCGCGCTCACGCTGACAATCAAATAATCCCATCTTTGCGCCAGACGATTCAAATTGAGAATGACGGTGATTGCAATGGCATGCTTGACGTGTGTAAAGGCCAAAACTATAATGCTCGTTTTCTCAAGCGGCGATGTAGCTCAGCTGGTTAGAGCACGGGATTCATAACCCCGGGGTCGGTGGTTCAAGTCCACCCATCGCCACCAGGGAAAACAATCACCTCGAAGACATAGCCTACAAGCTTTCCACATCGTTAGGCACTGGCGGGACACTCACAAAAACCACCCCAAAAGCTGCGCTCATAGACTCTTCCTGTCAGCACAAAATGTCGTCACAGTCGCTCGTGCTCTATATCCTTTTTGGCATGGCTTTGTCCATGCTTGTTTCAGTCTCGCTTAGCGTCATCGGACAAGTTAACTATCCAGGCCAAATTGTTTAGCTTGCTGCAATCGTTGTGTCATGATCTCGGCGGGCAGCGGCTTGCTGTACAGGTAGCCTTGTATGAAGGTGCAACTTTGGGTTTTCAGGAAATCACGTTGTGTGGCCGATTCAACACCTTCGGCAACTACATCAAGCGCCAGGCCATGCGCCAATAATAAAATGCTTTGCAAGATCGCCAGGTCAGGCGGACTTTCCGGTATCCTATCGATAAACATTTTATCAATTTTAAGCCGGTCGATAGGCAGTTGTTTCAGGTAGTTGAGTGATGAATAACCAGTGCCGAAATCATCCAGGGCAATGGTGATGCCGTGCGCACGCAAGGCGTTGAGTTGTTTAATGGCAAAGGTGGTGTTTTCCATGACAAAGCCTTCCGTGACTTCCAGTTCCAGATGCTGGGCGGGTAATCCGGTTTGTTCTAATACCGTCAACACTTCTTGTACAAAGCCGTCACGCTGAATCTGGATGGCCGACACATTCACCGCCAGTTGATCAAAGACCAGCCCCTGATCCAGCCAGAGCCGGCCTTGCCGACAGGTCTGGCGCAGCACCCAGAGGCCAATTTCGTTGATCAGTCGGGTCGCTTCGGCAATAGGAATGAATTGGTTGGGTGATATCCAGCCACGTTCGAGGTGATGCCAGCGCAACAGTGCTTCGGCACCTGACATGTGTCCGGAGGCAAGATTCAGCTTAGGCTGATACACCAGACTAAAATTCTGTTCCAGTACGGCACGGCGCAGGTTTTGTTCCAGAAACAGGCGTTCATGGGCTTGTTGGGTCTGGTCTTGCCGGTAAAACTGGAAGGTGTTGCGTCCGGCTGCCTTGGCCGCATACAGGGCCGTGTCGGCGTTGCGCTGTAGTGTGCCGACATCATTGCCGTCACGAGGATAGAGGGCCACACCCATGCTGACCGTTGCCTTGATATGATGGCCATCCAGGTCGATGGTTTGGTCAATGTCGCGCATCAATTGTTGCAGAATCCGCACGGTTGCATCAACCTGGGTGCAACTTAACAGTAGTAGGGCAAATTCATCGCCGCCCAGGCGCGCTACCACGTCACGCTTACGGATCGAGCGCCGCAGGTGGCGGGCAACTTCAATCAATAAATGATCCCCGGCTGCATGACCTAGACTGTCGTTGACTTGCTTGAAATTATCCAGGTCTACCATAATCAGCGTAAAGCCTTTGATGGAGCGTGGGCCAGGGCGCGTAACCGCTTCCAGCCGAGACAGAAAAAATCGGCGGTTGGGCAATTGCGTGAGCTGGTCGTAATGGGCAAGTTGTTCCAGGCGTTGCACCGATTGTTTAAGTTCGGTGATGTCGTTAACGGTGACCAGGTACATTTGTTCTGGCCCGAGCTTGAAGGGCGTTAACCCCACCTGGGCGTCGAATTCGCTGCCATCCCGGCGCAAGGCCGATAAATCCTGGCCGCGGCCCATAGGGCGGGCTTCAGGACTTTTCTGATAGCGCTGGATATGCTGGGTGTGTTGAGCGCGAAACCGGGCCGGTATCAATTGCGCCACGTTCATGCCAACTAATTCTTCCAGACGGTATTGGAACCAGCTGCAGGCTTGCTGATTGGCGCGGCGAACTTGTTGCTGGTTATCAACCAACAATAAGGCATGGTTGGACTTTTCAAAGAACGTTTCCAGCTGTTCCAGTTGGTAGTGGCTTTGCATGGCAAGGCTGAGTATCTGCGTGATACCGACGATAGCGCGTTGCTCGAACGCCGCACTAGCACGGGCTTGCCGGCAGTAACAGGCCAGCAGACCCAGCACTTGACCTTGTGGATTGGTGATCGGCTGAGACCAGCATCCTTGAAAATCGAATTGCTCGGCCAATGCTTGCAAGGCCGGTACGCTTTGCTGAGGGTCGCGAGCATTCTGTGCGCAGGTGCCTGGAACTTCCTGTAGTGGCAAGCCGTTGACCTGGTCAATGTAGGCCTGGGGCATGGTGCCAGCGCCGGAATAAAGCAAATGCCGGTCTTTAACAAACCAGACCGCTAAGCGCACATCCCAAAGCAATTTGGCCAGTAAGTCAACGCCGGTTTGCAATATATCGCCAAGCTGTGGATGGTGCTCGGCAATCAGCGCCATTAATTGATGCATGGCCATGTCCAGCCATTGTTGCAAGCGTTGTTCGGTTATATCCTGAACCGTAAACACCGCCCGCCAGGGGGACGAGGGCAGCACAGCCCCGTCAATGAGCAGAATTTTGCGCTCCCCATTGGGCCAACGGATGATTTGTTCCTGGTTATGTATCGGCTGCCGATGGGTTTTAAGACGCCTGAACGGTTGTTGATCCTCAGGGTAAGGTTTGCCGTCCAGTGTCATGTGCTGCCAGATTGGCGTGTTGTAGCGCATGGTGAGCAGCTCAGAGACTGTCAGTCCCAGAATCTGTTCGGCGCGCCGGTTGGCCTGAATGATGTTGCCCTGTGCGTCCAGCACTGTGATGGCGACTGGACTTAAGGCAAGAACCTGCGTGATCAGTTCGGGATCATCGAGCGGCAATTCGTTATCTTGGTTAAGCGAGTGGCTCGTCATGCTTTGGGCGGCGCAAAGTTGAAGGATAATGGGCAGTTTACTGCAACCCCGTCAGGCCGGTAAAACATTTTGCCAGCAAAGGGGGGAATCGATGATGCGAGCCATGATGGTTGTATACGCATCGTTATGCGAAACCTGGCACTGCCGACATTTCAACTACCAAAACTAAAGATCTGACTTTTGTTCTTGTGGTCTTTAGGGGGGGGCAATCGTGTTTTATGGCGTCTTAAGATATCTAACAATCAGCCGCCTTGATGCGGATTTCACAGGCTTAAAATGCACACTAATCTGGCTCATTGGGTGGCAAACTCGGCCGAATCCCGGCCTGACGCCATCGCTCTGATTCACAAAAAGACGGAACTTGACTATGCCGCGCTATGGCAGGCGATAACGCGAGAGGCTTTAGCGCTTTCGACCTTGCCGTTATCGCCTCAGCAACGGGTGGCGGTGTACTTGCCCAAGCAGATCGAAACCGTCATCAGTTTTTTTGCCGCCAATCTTGCCGGCCTGGTGTTCGTGCCGGTCAATCCGGTGCTGAAAGCAGGGCAGGTTCAACATATCCTGAATGATTGTCATGTCCGGGTGTTGATAACCTCAAGCAGCCGCTGGCAAAGTCTCAAAGAAAATTTGCTGGAGTGTCCTGGTCTTGACTGGGTGATTCTGGTCGATGACAGCACCGAGACCGGTCTACCGGCATTGCCGTACGCGCTGTTGTCCTGGTTCGACTTTCTGGGTCAGGCGGCAACAAAACCCTTGCCAGCTACCATCGATACCCAAATGGCGGCGATCTTGTACACCTCAGGCAGTACCGGCAAGCCCAAAGGCGTGGTGTTGTCGCATCGCAATATGATTTGCGGCGCACAAAGCGTAGCCGAATATCTGGAAATCACTGAACACGACCGGCTGCTGGCGGCGTTGCCGTTCAGTTTCGACTACGGCCTCAACCAGCTGACCACGGCCATGCTTAAAGGCGGGCAATGTGTTCTTTTGGATTATCTGTTGCCGCGCGACGTGGTACTGGCTTTAGACCGCTATCGGATTACCGGCCTGGCCGCGGTACCGCCTTTGTGGGCGCAACTGGCGAAGATCAACTGGCCGGATGAAGCGGGTAATGGTTTGCGCTATCTGACCAATTCCGGCGGTAAAATGCCCAAGGCCGTGCTCGATGCCATTCGCGCAAAAGCGCCCAAGGCCAGGTTTTATCTGATGTACGGATTGACCGAAGCGTTTCGTTCGACTTATTTGCCGCCGGAGCAAATCGACCGTCGGCCCGATTCCATGGGCAAGGCCATCCCCAATGCCGAAGTGTTGGTGGTGCGTCCCGACGGCACGCCGTGCGCGCCGCATGAGCCGGGCGAGTTGGTGCATAAAGGTTCCCTGGTGGCCATGGGCTACTGGAATGACCCGGTTAAAACCGCCGAACGTTTCAAACCCGCGCCCGGCGCGCTGGCCGAATTGCCGTTGACCGAAATCGCGGTCTGGTCCGGCGACCGGGTGACCCTGGATGAAGAAGGTTATTTGTATTTTGTCGGCCGCACCGATGACATGATTAAAACCTCGGGCTACCGGGTCAGCCCCACCGAAGTCGAGGAAGTGTTGTACGCTTCCGGTCAGGTTAGCGAGGCCGCGGCCATCGGCATTGAGCATCCCACGTTGGGCCAGGCGGTGGTGGCGGTAGTCAGTGTTGAAACTGGTGTGACGCTGGATGCCGCGATACTGAAAAATCACTGCCGGGCAAAATTGCCGAACTTCATGGTGCCGGAACGGATCGAACAACTTTCCGCTTTGCCGAAAAACGCCAACGGTAAAATTGACCGCAAGGCATTGGTCGGCCAATTCCAGGATTTGTACCGATGAAACAGTCATTCACACCGCCATTTGCTGTGATCTCCGGCGAATTGACCCTGGGCGGCATGCCCTTGTCGCGGCTGGCCATGCGCGTCGGGCAAACGCCGTTTTATGCCTATGACCGGGGGCTTCTGACCCGGCGCATGGCCGAGCTACGCGCCGCCATGCCTGAGCCATTGCAAATACATTACGCGATGAAAGCCAATCCCATGCCGGCCCTGGTGCAGCATATGGCGACCTTGGCTGATGGTTTTGACCTGGCTTCGGCCGGGGAAATGCAAGTCGCTTTGGACACGACCATGCCGCCCGAACGGATCAGCATGGCCGGCCCCGGCAAGCGCCCGGAAGAATTGGCTCAGGCCATTGCCGCCGGGATTACCATCAATCTGGAATCCGAGCATGAGCTTGCCACCGTGGCCGGACTGGCCGAAAGCCTGGGTATCACGCCGAAAGTCGCCATCCGCATCAATCCGGCGTTTGAACTGAAAGCCTCGGGTATGAAAATGGGCGGCGGCGCCAAGCCATTCGGCGTCGATGAGGAACGGGTGCCGGCCATGCTGGCCAGCATTAAAACCCTGGGGCTTGCTTTTCAAGGTTTTCATATCTATTCCGGCTCGCAAAATCTCAAACCCGAAGCAATTATCGAAGCCCAACGGCAAACCGTTGATCTGGTGCGCGGTTTGCGCGCCGTCTGGCCGGAGCCGATTGCTCATGTCAATCTCGGTGGTGGTTTCGGCATTCCGTATTTTCCCGGCGACAGGCCGCTGGCCTTGGCACCCATTGGTGAAGCTTTGTCGGAAACCCTGGCATCGGCCAAGCAGGATTTGCCGGAAACCGAATTCATTATCGAGCCGGGCCGCTATCTGGTCGGCGAGGCCGGGATTTATGTCAGCAAAGTGATCGACAAGAAAATTTCCCGAGGCGCGGTGTTCCTGGTGGTTGATGGTGGCTTGCATCATCATCTGGCCGCCTCGGGTAATTTCGGCCAGGTGATCCGCAAAAATTATCCGGTGGCGCTGGGCTGCAAGCTGGATCAGCCGCCTCAACAAACGGTGAATATTGTCGGGCCGTTATGCACGCCTTTGGATATCCTGGCGGAAAGAATCGAGTTGCCCGAGGCGGAAATCGGCGATCTGGTGGTGGTGTTCCAGTCCGGCGCCTATGGGCTGAGCGCCAGCCCGACCGCGTTTTTGAACCAACCCAGGGCGCTGGAGGTTTTGGTCTAAGGTGTTGCCGACATTTCGCCGGGTTTATTCCCCGAACAAGGTGACCACCACGGTGCGCCCGCTGGCATGGTCGCGGTGTTCGCATAAATAAATACCCTGCCAGATGCCCAGATTCAATCGTCCCTGAGTGATAGGAATTTGCACGCTCGATCCTAGCAGGCTGGCTTTCAAATGCGCGGGCATGTCATCCGGGCCTTCATCTATATGCTGATATAGCGTGGGATTTTCCGGTACCAGGCGATTGAAAAAACGCTCGAAATCAGCGAGCACAGTGGGGTCGGCATTTTCATTCAGCGTCAGTGACGCTGAAGTATGCTTGATAAACACACAGGCCAGCCCGATTTGTATTGGCCTTGCGTGTTTGATGACCTGGGTTATCTCATCGGTAATTAAATGAAAGCCGCGTGGCCTGGGAGATAAACGTATTTCTTTCTGTAACCACATCATAAGTCATTTTTAGTAGGCACAAGACATACATGATACCGGCAGTTGCGCAAGATTGCCTGCCGTCAAGTCCTTACTTGACAGGATGACTTCGAAGTGTAGCGGTGGCGGTAATGTCCGGTTCAGGATGCGGCGGCGTTGCCAGTAAAACAGATTTTAGAAAGTTCGTAGTCGAGAACCGGGCCGATCATATCGGCAATGCCCAAGCAGGCATGGGGTGTTCGACAAAGGCTTTGCCAGCCTGAATTGTCATGAGCGCCTACCGGAATGTCTTTACGGCGTCTGCTTGGATTCAGGTGGTGCAGTGTGGGCTTGGGTGCTTAGGATTAGAGTAGTTAGCGGGGCTTTGGGTATAATCCTCCCGGCTGACTTAAAGAAAGCCGTTATCGTGATTCTTGATGAGGAGGAGAGTATGAAACTATTTACAGCGCTGGCGACAGCGATTGCCTTGACTTTGCCAATGACCGCAGGCGCCTTGGAGGCGTTGCCAACGACCGCGCCAGCCCCAAAAGATAACCCCACAACGGAGGCGAAAGTTGTGCTGGGGCGGATGCTTTACCATGATCCGCGCCTGTCATCAACCGGGACGGTATCTTGTGCATCTTGCCATAACACCATGTTGGGCGGGGAAGATAACCGACCTAATTCCATGGGCGTGAATGGCCAAACCGGTGGCCGAAGCGCTCCGACTGTTTGGAATTCAGCGTTCAATGCGGTGCAATTCTGGGATGGTCGTGCCGCCAGTCTGGAAGAGCAGGCGGCAGGGCCTGTGACTAACCCTATCGAAATGGGTATGAAAAACTGGGATGAGGTGATTGTACGTCTGCAAAAGATTGACGGTTACCAGCAAGCGTTTCAAGCGGCTTTTGCAGACGGTGAAATCAGCAAGGACACCGTGACTAAAGCGATTGCCGCTTATGAGCGGACGCTGATAACGCCGGATAGTGCTTATGATCGTTACGTTAAAGGTGATAAATCAGCATTGACTGAGCAACAACAGCGTGGCTTGCAGGCTGTGCAGGCGCTGGGCTGTACCGGCTGCCACAGTGGCCCTGCGTTTAACGGCCCGGGTGCGTTTCATCAGTTCCCTGTTTTTGATAATGGTTATTTTGAGGCCAAGTATCACTTCAAAAAAGATAAGGGGCGGGCCGAGGTGACCGGTGATGAGGCGGATGCGCATACCTGGAAAGTTCCGACCTTGCGTAATGTCGCCTTGACCGCGCCTTACTTTCACAATGGCTCGGTTGCCACCTTGTCCGAGGCGATCAAGGTCATGGGTAAGCTGCAACTGAACCAAGAGTTGTCAGACCAGCAAGTGGCCGATATCGAGGCGTTTTTACAGGCGCTGAGCGGTGAGTTCCCGGCTCAGCCTATGCCGCGTTTGCCGGGTACGCCAGGTTTTAGCTTTTACAGTCAACCGTAATGGCATAACTGGCGGAATGAGCGCAGCGTATTTTCAAGGTGCGCTGCGGGTATTTCCCTGAGTCGCGATTCGTTACCTTGGCTCTGTGCGCAAGGTGCGGACGCTGTTTCTGCAGGCTTTATCGATTAGGAGATAACATGTCTGATGAGTTTAAGAAGTATCAATGTCTGGAGTGTGGTCATATCTATGATGAGGCATTGGGCGACCTGGAAAGCGGGATTGAGCCGGGCACGCGCTGGGAGGATGTGCCGGATGATTGGTTATGTCCGATTTGCGGAGCAGAAAAAAGTGCATTTGAATTGATGCAGTAAAGGCTTCGGAAGCCTGTCCGAGAATGACGGCCGGCACGCAATCGCGGTGAATCGTGGCGTTATTTAACGAGAATGATCGGAAAATCAAGCTAGATCAGTCTATTCTCGGGCAGACTCCTGGTCTACGGCGCCGTTGTGAGCTTTATCCTCATGCCTTCCCCTGCCTGTAGCCTAGATAAAGGCTCACGGGTTCGTTTTCCAAATATCAAACAACGCCGAGAAATTATCATCCCAGGCGCGACTGTTGAAGAACAGTGGCGGTTTTTGCCATGCGCTGGAGTGTTGATCAAGCGGCGTAAGCGCAGCTTCATGTTTAGCCAACACCATCCAATCCGTCGCGACTATCAATGCGCTCGGTTCGCGGGGACGAAACTGCTGCACACGGGCGGCAATGTTGTCTTGTTGGACGTGTACTGCCAGAACTTTCAATAAATCCAGGTGGCGATTGGTGATGTGAAACGCCAATAAGCCACGGTCAGTTAATTTATCCAGGTATAGGGCAATCGCTTCCCGGGTCAGTAGATGCGCGGGTACCGAGTCTGAACTGAAGGCGTCAATGATCAATAAATCAAAGCTTTGTGACGCCCTTTGGGTTAAGGATAGACGGGCATCTCCTAACACCATCTCAGTGTCTGCGCCGGCGCAGTCGCGCCAGTAGCTGAAATAATCGGTATTGGTTGCGGTTTTAACCACCAAGGGATCCAGCTCGAACACCGTCCAGTGTTGTGCCGGCTTGCGGTAACAGAGCAAAGCGCCGGCGCCTAAGCCAACTACGCCGACCTGCCATTGGTCATTATTGGCGCCATAGGCGCTGAATAATTGTCCCATCGGGCCCGGTTGACTGTAATACAAGTAAGGAATGTTGCGATACGGCGCGACTTGACGTTGACTGCCATGTTTGGTGGTGCCGTGATACAACTCGTGAATCTTTTCCGGCTTGCCTTGTTCATTGGGGATCAGTGCTTGTCTGACCGAAACCACGCCATAAAAATTACGTTCCTGAAACAGCGTATGGGACAAGGAGGCGTGTAGCGTGCCGGCAAAAAGCAATAAAACACCGGTCACGCCGCCCAGGGTAATGGGTTGGCTGCGAAACGCATAAGTTAAACCGGCCAGGAGAATCAGGCCCACGCCCAAGGTGTCCAGATGTTGCGCTGGCGTGGGCAGTGTGATGTAGGTCATAAAGCCCAGAATGCTGATAGCAAGGGGCCAGGCCAGCTGCTGTAACCAAGCACGGCCACTCTGAGGCAGCAGGCCAGGGCGTAGCAGGAAAGATAGCGTTAACAGTAACGGATATTCGACAATGCCGTCGAACAGCCATGGGGCGATAAAGGTGACAAACCAGCCACCTAACATGCCCGCCAATCCCAGGATCAGATAAAACGCGGTCAAATGCCGACTATCAGGGCGAGATAAGGCTAATTGGCCATGACACACCTGACAGGCCAGAAAGAAGGCCAGGCCGTGCAGCCCCAGATTGAGCATGAAAGGCAGACTGGCTGGATTGATGAAAGAAAACGCTAACAGTAACGGCAGCACCAGTACCTGGGCATGGGTGAAAAAACCAGCGATACGCTGATAGCCCGAGCTGAAGGCAATGATAAAAGTGGTCAGGTAGATGGCCAGTGGCAGTACCCACAGCAGTGGCATGGCGGCGATGTCGGTGCTGATGTACTGAGTCAGGCTGAGTAGCAGGCTGGATGGAATGAATCCCAGGGCCAGCCAATAGGCAATGCGAGAACCTGACACATGCTTAAAGTCGAGTTCGCGCTCGATGTTGTCGGTTATCGGCGCTGCGGTTTGGGTTTGTCGCAACAGCCAGTAACCAGCGCCGATCACGCAGGCTCCGAACAAAACATAGGCAAGGCTCCAGGTATGCGTTTGTGTGGGCAGGTCAAAGCCAGGTTCGATTAAAAAAGGGTAGCTGAGCAAGGCCAGCAAGCTGCCGGCATTGCTGGCGGCGTACAGGTAGTAGGGGTCAGCGCTGCGTCGGTGTCCGAGTTGCGAGAACCACTTCTGCAATAGTGGCGATGTTGTTGCCAACACAAAAAATGGCAAGCCTATGGTCATCAGCAAAATGCCGGTCAACCAGAAAAAAGGGTTGTCTTGCGTCGGAGGGTTGAGGTTGTCCGGTAGGGCAATAGGCAGGCAGACCAGGCTGACGGCGATCAAAATCAGGTGCAGGCCGTGTTGCCGGGGCAGTGGCAGTTTTGCGGTCAGCCAATGCGCATAAGCGTAGCCTAAAAACAACAAGGATTGATAAAACAGCATGCAGGTGTTCCAGACATTGGCTGCGCCGCCTAAGTGTGGAAGCAGTAATTTACCTAACAAGGGCTGTATGGTGAACATCAGTAAAGCGCTGAAGAGCAGCGTTCCGGCAAATAAAGTAACCGAGATTCTATCGCTGAGCAGGCTGGCTGGAGTGGAAGTCATGGGTGTGTTGTCATCATGCCGAAATAGTCAGTGGCTATTATAGCGGTTTGTCAACGGTATCGGCAGCAGGCGAATCGGCACTAAGAACCTGGCTTAGTGACAGATTGTCGTCTCATCGCGGTCACTCTGGCTGGTTAGGCGTTATGCCTTCAGGGGCATTGGTTTGTTTTGCACTATCACCTACCTGGGAGCTTACGCTGCCGTTCAATACAGCCTTGTTGTTAAATTGATACAACAAGGTACATCTTGATCCTGATTCTCATCGCTTGACCAGAGCCGCCGGGTGTTACGACGGGTTGTCCTGTCCTGTTTTGTTGCGGTTGTCATAGGGCTGTCATAAAAGATATCTAAAATTCAGGGGTTTTTTTGAGTCATTCCGATAAAAAGTTGCCTCGGGCAGCTTCAGTTATGGAATGGCAAAAAACGTCTTCATTCGTTCAATCTAAACACACAGGTGTTGAAAATGTGCAACAAACTAGCGCGTGCGGCGCTGTCGGTTATGTGTTTCTGGCTGGCGCTTCCGGTTGAGGCCGACAGTTTGGATAATTTGGCTCAGTCGTTAATTGACATCCGCAGCGAGGTTGAGGAGCTGCAATCTCAGCTGGACATGGATAAACAATCGCACAGGCAGCGTATGGAGACGCTCGGTTCGCAATTGACAGATCTGACTATTGAAAATCAGCGTCAACAGGTGGCGCTGGAAAAAATGCAGCAATCGCTGGTCAAGTATCGCGACGCCAGAGCGCAGTCTGATCAAAGCTCGGAATCTTTAGTGCCCGTTTTACTGGCGAGCATCGATGACATCACAGGCTACGTCGAGCGCAGTCTGCCGTTCAAGATTGAAGGGCGCTTAGCTGAGTTAAGTAAGCTGCGCGAGAAAGTTGAAACCCGCGCCTTGGCGCCGAAGAAAGCGGCTAATCGTTTGTGGGCGCTGATTGAGGATGAAGTTCGGCTGAGTCGTGAGAATGCGGTCTACACTCAAACCATAGAGCTGAATGGTGAAAGTTTGCTGGTTGATGTGGCGAAGCTGGGTTCGGTGATGTTGTTTTTCAAGACCAGTGACGAACGTTACGGCAAGGCGGTACGCCATGACGGGCAATGGCAATTTGTCGAACTCAAGCAGATCGAGACTAAAGAACAGGTTGCTGCGCTTTTTGATTCTTTGAAAAAACAGATTCGCCAAGGTTACTTTGAATTGCCGAACGCATTGGAGCTGTAAATGAACGTATTACCCATTTTGATTGTAATGTTGTTAGGTGCGGGCACAGCCTGGGCTCAGGAGTCAGCGCCTGCGGCATCAGCGCCGACTGAGGCTGTCAAACCTGAGCCAAAGGCAGCGCCACCGGTCAAGGCTGTTTCCCTGGAAGAGGCCTACCGCCGTGAATATGCATTTTTGCAGGCGCAGAAAAAAGAATTGAGTAAGCGGGTACAGGCGTTTTCAGCCCAGGCAGTCAGCGCGGAGAAACGTCTGCGCAACAAGATTTCCGCCCTGGAGCAGAAGAATATCGACTTGGCAGCACAAGAAGACCGTTTACGCACTGAGCTGACCGAATCTGAACAAAAAGACATCAGTTCATCGGAAAATGATGAATTACTGGACATGACCTTTTCACAAGCCAATGCCAGTTTGGC
>JAVVEW010000004.1:0-72519 GCA_032251045.1 Methylococcales bacterium | reverse complement strand
CGGGCACCTTCCCCGATAACCCGGACGACATGGCCGACTTTCAATGCCCTGGACTGGCCTTGTTTATGCTGCCACAGGAAGTCGATGACCCTGCATCGGTTCTGGAAGATATGATTGCGGCCCTGGACCTGCTGGCCATCGAACTTAACGGAGAAAAATGGGATCATAAACGCGAGCCGTTAACGCTGGACACGCTGCAATACTGGCGAGAGCGCATGCCTTAAGCCAGCGCTTATGGGCCAACGGTTCACCACCATAACGGGCAGGGCTTGTTGGGGTATTTTGCCCTAGCCGGCCAAACTGCGACAATGCGTCACATTTTGTTAATCGACCACAACCGCTATCATAACCCCCGTGTTCCTCCTCAAGGAATGCGTTTCTGTTATGATATCCTTCCTTCTAAGCGGCCCGGTTAAACAACCGGGCCGTTTTTTTTTGCGGTGCTGAATCGGTAACCGTTCACGGTGTTAATTAACCCAAATAAGATACGTCTATAGGATGAGCCGACGCCAGGAGGCACACCGTTCGCGATGGCGACATGGGTCTGCTTTACCGACTTCAAAAGACCGGTATGGCTATGAACACACCTCAGAACAGCAGAAAACTCAACAGGTATAAAAAGGTTAATGTCCCGGAAACCCAAAGCGTCTTGTTCAGCAAGGTAAGCGGTTGCCAAAAATCAAGAAAATCATCGCCAGTTTTGCCCCAGAACTCACACCAACCCGTGCGCAATTTCCGAAACATTCGCGGCAGTTTGCGTTTGAACCAAAACGCAAACAGCGAAAAAAGCAGCAAAATAATATAAAAGACGATAATTTGACTCGTGCTTTTGTCGGTGTGAAACAAGTGTTCGACAATTTCATCCAAAAGGAACTCAAACACCTCGAATAAAAGCTCAAGCACTTCCAATAATAGATGCCCAACTTCAAGCAGCAGATCGAGGATGTCAAAGAAAAACATCACTACAAACAACAGGGAAACAACGACCGTTAGAAATCGATAAGGTAATTTAGGCATGATAGATTTATTGCTGCAATGCTGGTATCAATAAAACACATCTCATCGCATGTTAGAAAGCAACGGGGGCATCTCACAACACCATAAAACACTTTCGGCAAGCAAACACTGACTATGCCCCACGCAAACTGCTTTATCGTGACCCCCGTTAAAAGCCCGATCCAAAAGAAAACTGGAAAACCTGCTCTTCGTCATTCTGGTCGGCATTGAATGGCTGGGCAATACTCACCGCGATAGCACCAAACGGCGATAACCATTCGCCGGAGATACCTGCGGAATAGCGCATACCATCAAGATTGAATTCATCAGATACCGTTCCGGCATCGACAAACGCACCCATGCGCATGGATTTAAGATCTTTGATAAAAGGCACCGGAAAAAAGACTTCAGCACTACCGACAATTTTGGTAGCACCACCAAATGGCCGGTTTGTGGAATCACGCGGCCCTAAAGTATTATCCTGAAAGCCACGCACAGAGCGCACACCGCCGGCAAAGAAATGCTCGAAAAACGGCAAGCGATTGCTGTCGCCATAGCCATCACCATAAGCCACATCGGCATTCAGCCGCAAGGTTAAATCTCGCGCAAGAGGAAAATATTGCTGGTGCCGGTAGTTAATCTTGAAATATTCAAGATCACTACCTGGCACCGTCGCTTGCGCGGAAAGGCGCTGCTGACCGCCCGAGGTTGGAAAAATCGCCCGATTCAGCGTGTCATGACTCCAGGCTATGGACGGCATCAACACCAGAAAATCATTGCCTTCTTCGTCAATGAAATCGATGATTTCAGTCGGCGATAGATCACTGGCATCGAGGCTGGTATATTTCAAATCCAGACTGAACTGCAAGCGATCAAATTCATTCAATGGAATACCAAAATTAACGCCAACCCTGGCTTCATCGCTATTAAAACGTGAAATATTCGCGCTTTGCGCATCCGTACTCTGGTAACTCAGATCATAACCAAGGCTGATACCGTCCAAGGTGTAATAGGGGTCAAATAAACCAAACCGGTAGGTAGTAAAAATATCACTATTATTAAATGCCAGATTCAAGCGTTTACCGGTTCCGAAGATATTGTCCTGAGAAATGTTGGCATTAATGATAACCCCCTGAGTCTGAGAAAAACCCAAACCGGCGGTCAAGTTCCCCGACGGCTTTTCCACCACGCTGTAATTAACGTCAATCTGGTCGGTGGTGCCTGGAACCTTGGGTGTTTCAACATTGACCTCTTCAAAATAACCCAAACGCTCCAGGCGAGCTTTGGAGCGCTCGATGTCGGCGGTCGAAGCCCAACTGGACTCCATTTGCCGAAATTCCCGGCGCACCACCTCATCCCGGGTTTTGGTATTGCCTTTGATGTTAATACGATTGACATAAACCCGCTTGCCGGGGTCAACAAAAAACGTCATATCCACGGTTTTTTTGGCCTCGTCAATTTCCGGCACCATATTCACATTGGCAAAGACATACCCTTCTTCGCCCAATCGGTCAGAAATCGCTTTCGAGGTTTCCGTGGCATTCTTGCGCGAGAAAATCTCACCAGGCCCCACTCTAACCAGCTTGGTAAGCTCCTCCGCTTCGATAATCAGATTACCAGTAACTTTAACCTCGTTTAGATTGAAAACTTCGCCTTCGCTGATATTAACGGTGATATAAATTTCTTTCTTATCCGGGGAAATCGCCACCTGAGTAGAATCAACCTGAAAGTTAATATAACCGCGATCCAGATAGTAGGATTTTAAGCGCTCCAGGTCGGCGGATAATTTTTGTTTGGAATATTGATCATCCTGAGTGTAAAACGACAATAAATTGCTGGTACTCAGCTCAAATGCGCCCAACAATATTTCCGTATCATAGCTATTGTTGCCAATCAGATTGATTTCCTTGATTTTGGCAACCTTGCCTTCAGAAATTTTGATATTGATGCCAACCCGATTGCGCGTTAGCTCACTGACTTCGGTATTGATTTTAAGGCCATATTTACCATGACTGAAATATTGCCGGCTCAACTCTTGCTCAACTTTTTCCAGCAACTGGCGGTTAAAAGTTTTACCCTCGGCCAGACCAATACCTTCCAGTGCTTTTTTCAGGTCATCAGAGCTGATGTCATTGTTGCCTTCAAACAGAATTTTAGCAATGGCCGGGCGTTCCTCAACCTGGATAATCAGCGTATTACCATCACGCCCTAGGCGCACATCCTGAAAAAAGCCGGTTTTGAACAAGGCGCGAATCGCATCCGGCGCTTTTTCCGTGCCAAACCGGTCGCCTGTGCTGACCCCTAGATAGTTAAAGACAGTGCCTGCGGAAATACGTTGCAGGCCGTTGACCTGTATATTATCCACAATGAAACTGTCATCGGCTGCAACCGGCGCGGACAGGCCGATACAGGCCAACAGCAACAGCCGATTCTGTCGTTTGTTCATAACCACCGCATAAAACCTATCTGTTAAGCCCGCGCACTGGAAAAAGCCAGCACTTCATCTATAGCGCCAGCGCCCGTCAAGAGCATCAGCAAGCGATCTAAGCCTAAGGCAATGCCTGCGCAATCCGGCAACCCCGACCGTAACGCAGCCAGCAATCTGGGGTCAGCCTCGACCGCTACCCTGCCATGCTCGATGCGCCATTGATTTTCCTGCTCAAAACGCTGTTGTTGTTGCCGGGCATCGATTAGCTCATGATAACCATTGGCCAATTCCATGCCGTCAATGAAAAGCTCGGCCCGCTCGACCGCGTTCGGGTCGTTCGGCGACACCCGCGCCAGTGATGATTGCAACACCGGAAACTGATACACCCAGGTTAAAGCCGCTCGCCCCAATTGCGGCTGAATCGCTTGGCTGAATAAAAAATCCAGCCACACACTGTGCGCGTCACCACAAATACGCGGCGCATCGTCAAACCCCAAACGCTTTGCGCAAGCACGATACACATCCACATCAAACTGCCAGGGATCCAGTGCCAAACGTTCCAGCATCAAATCCCGGTAACGAAACCGCTCGATTTTTGTAGGCAGCACCTGGTCAACATCCACCGCCCGCAGCAATTGTTCGGTTTCTGTCATCAGCCGCTCAAGATCAAACTCAGTGCGGTACCATTCCAGCAAGGTAAATTCAGGATTATGATGGCGGCCCTGTTCATCCTGCCGAAATGCTTTGGCGATTTGATAGATTGACGCCACCCCATTGGCCAGCAAACGCTTCATGGCAAACTCTGGCGAGGTCTGCAAGTACCAGGAATGGCCACGGCTATCAACTTGAGTACGGAATGCGTTCAGATTAGGATCAGTGCCCCGATACCGACTCAGCACCGGTGTTTCCACTTCAAGAACGGCGCGCTCGGCAAAAAAAGCCCGCACTGAAGTCAACAACCGGGCCCGGTCAAACAATGCCTGACCGGCACATGTCGGTCGCCAATCAGGCTCGGGAAACATAACTGGCGGTGCGGGTGTCCACCTTGATCACTTCACCGGTTTGCACGAACAAAGGCACTCGCACCACCGCGCCGGTTTCCAATATCGCCGGTTTACCGCCACCACCTGACGTGTCGCCGCGCACGCCCGGGTCGGTCTCGGTGATGGTCAATTCGACAAAATTAGGTGGCGCCACCGACAACGGCGCGTCGTTCCATAAGGTAACGGTGCAAATATCCTGCTCCTTAAGCCATTGTTTGGTGTCGCCTAAGGCTTTTTCATCGACCTGATATTGCTCGAAAGTATCCGGCACCATGAAATGCCAGAACTCGCCATCGTTATACAGATACTGCATTTCCATATCGACGACATCGGCTCCTGGCACTGACTCACCGGATTTGAAGGTGCGCTCGATGACGCGCCCGGTTTTCAGGTTACGAATCTTGACCCGATTGAACGCCTGTCCCTTGCCGGGTTTGACAAATTCGTTTTCAATAATCGCACACGGATCACCGTCCAGCATGATTTTCAGACCGCCGCGAAATTCGTTGGTAGAGTATTCAGCCATGGATTCCTCTTAACTAGGCTTTAATGACAAATTCGCCATTATAATGGACACCGAATCAGTTGGGAAAAGTCCGGCTGATAAATCGTCTTTAACCGAGTCCATGAGTTCATCTACGTCCGCATCCGAAAGCTGGCAACGGCAGTTGGCCGAAAGCTTTACCGACCTGGCCGAACTGTGCCGTTTTTTGCAACTGGACAGCAAACGCCTGCCACTGTCGTCCGATGCCTGCCAGCTATTTCCGTTGCGGGTCACCCGACATTTCGCCGGCAACATGACCCCCGGCGATGCCAATGACCCTCTATTACGTCAGGTACTGGCGTTGTCCGATGAATTGGAGTACGTCCAGGGTTTTACCACAGACCCGGTCGGCGATCACTCAGCGCACTCAGCGCCCGGCATTTTGCATAAATATCATGGCCGCGCACTACTGGTCACCACCGGCGCCTGCGCGATTCATTGCCGATACTGTTTTCGACGCAACTTTTCTTATCAAGACCATCAGCTGACCGGCCGCAACAGTGAGCAGGCACTGGCCTATATTGCCGAGCACTGTGACCTTGAAGAAATCATTCTCAGCGGCGGCGATCCTTTAATGCTGAGTGATGCCCGGTTAACATCGTTAATCGAACGCCTGACCGACATCCCACATCTCAAGCGTTTGCGTCTGCATAGTCGTTTACCAGTGGTGTTACCCGATAGAATTAACCCCGCTTTACTGACCGCCTTAACTGAGTCCAGACTGAATTGCGTCATGGTCATCCATGCCAATCATGCTCAGGAGCTTTGCCCTAACGTGGCTGACGCCTGCCTTAGGCTACGTGAGCATGGCGTATCGATGCTGAATCAGAGCGTATTGCTGCACGGTGTCAATGATACCGTCGAGTCTTTGCGGGACTTGAGCGAACGGCTGTTTACCATCGGCGTGCTGCCTTATTATCTGCATCTTTTAGACCGCGCCCAAGGCACCGCGCATTTTGAAGTCTCAGAGGCTGTAGCCATTCGTTTGCATGAAACCATCCGCGCAAAACTGCCTGGCTATCTGGTGCCCAGGCTGGTCAGAGAAACCGCCGGAGCGCCGGCCAAACAACCGATTGTCTGATATTCTTAGGCGATCACTGTCTCTGTTGTCAGCTACCAGGCCGGTCATCCAGAAACGCCTAAACGTGAAACGGCGCACCCCAAAACCTGAACGACTCACTATAATGACAACATCGCCAATCCGCTATTAAGCCAAGCCCCGTCCGGACAGGAGCCCTCTCTATGCCGCCAAGCCAACCTCCACCTGAACTCACCCAGCTCGCGATCCGCCACTGGCTAGATACTCAACTCGAACAAGACAGCGCCACCCAGATTAACAATCTCTACAGCCTGGCCAAACAACTCGACCAACACAGCGCCAACATCGAGCAACTGGACAAAATTTTGCTGACCTTGCTCCCCACCACACTGCTATTCCTGAATAAAATCAGCGTGCGCATTCAGCAGGCCCAAGTAACCCCGAAGCGCTATGCTAAAGTGCACAAATGGCAACGCCTGAGCCTTGGCTTATTAACCCATCTAAGCTGCGCCAATCAACAATGGCTCAACCAACAGCCCAAAGATTCCAACGCCGCTTTGCTAGGAGCGCTGCTGCTTAGCCGCACGCTGGAGTTTTGCTATCTCACCGCCACCCCAACCCCGCAAACGCTGCACGCGATGTTGGCAAGCCTGCAAAACCTGCCGCCTATGCCGCCTCCCGACACGCAATCATGGCCCCCGGGCATACACAACTTTCATTCCTTTCAACACGGCCTTTTGTACTGTAAATTGCTGTTGCGCGGCCCGTTATACGATATCGCACCAGACCAACAAACCGCTTGCCTGGCCTGGCATTCCGAACAAGCAGAAACACTCAGCCGCAGCGCGCCAACAACGCCTAGCATCGATGACGACCTGCTGCAACGTCAATGGCAACAACAGCCGCCTCCCATTACAGACACTCAGCAACGCTGGCGCTTGCGCCAACAGCTGTTCAGCTACTCAGACGCACACGATAAAATTTTCCCCAATCAGCCCGAGCTGTGCAGACTGACGCATGGATTTAGCGACGTCTTTAAGCAAATACGCGCTGATAATCGCTTAAATGCCATTCAAAAATTCAGCGGAGCGCCCGCCCGGCGTTCGAATCGCATCGCCCTTGGTATCGAACCTCTGGATCATGAAAAAAAATATCTGCTAAGGCAGCAAAACACCCCATCCAAGCCGCAACACTCTCCTCATGAGCTGCCAGTGCATTTGCAAACCAGCACCGATCAAAGCTTTGGCCTGGTAGTCTTACGCAAAGACCTGGTGCATGTCGGTCAGTTAGTTTTGTTACAACGTGCGTCCAACCCCATACAACTGGCTGTCGTACGCGCAAACAGCACTTTAAGCGCATCGGCACAGGCGCCAGCCTTGAATAAAGAAACCCTGCTGCTGGAATTCATAGGCCATGATTTACAGGCAATCAACGTCACCCTGAGCAAACAAACCAGCGTAGCACTCAGCCTGACCTTGCCGGACCTGCGCAAAGCCTTGTTGCTGGAACCGCAACGCTCGCTTGGCTTTGGCGTAACGCTGCAACCTAAGACGCCTGACGAACAGCACTGGACTTTAGGCAAAGTGATCGAACAACTGCCGGAAGCGATTGTGTTTGAATCCCTCAATGACTGTGCAGAATAAAAGTCACCGGCCCATCGTTTACCAGTTCAACCTGCATATCCGCACCAAACACACCGAACCCTACCGGCGCATGCGCTTGCCTGGCGCGTGTACACAAACCTTCAAACAGTCCCTGACTGAATGCCGGCTGCGCCGCTTTGGAAAAGCCGGGCCGATTGCCTTTTCGCGTATCCGCCGCCAAGGTAAATTGCGGAATCAACAACAAACCACCGCCCGTATCGCGCAAACTCAAGTTCATTTTGCCGTCCGTATCCGGAAAAATGCGGTACCCTAAAAGCCGTTGCAATAATTTTTCACCCACCTGCGCCGAATCTTCAGGCTCGACACACACCAACGCGGCAATCCCGGCACCAATCGCGCCGGTCACCTGAGTGTTAACGCGCACTTCAGCCCGCACCACCCTTTGAATCACACTGATCATGGCATCCCGTTATAAAAATACATTGAGGTCACCAAGCTACTCTCATATAATAGGCAGTTCTGTCGGGGCGTAGCGCAGCTTGGTAGCGCACTTGCATGGGGTGCAAGGGGTCGCAGGTTCAAATCCTGCCGTCCCGACCATTTAAGATTCTTTCAATTCGATATTTTATAAACATTCTGCTATTTACCAACTAACATGTCTGGTTCTGCCTCCTGGTGCCGAAAGACTGTACAGTTGAATCTCCTCAATCCCCCCAGGCTAGACTCCAACATCTACAGATGTAATCTCATACGCACCCGGTTGGTCACGGGACGAGGACGGGTCTTCCTGTTATCTGCAGCAGATGCATCAACAACGCGATGCCGAGCTTCGCCAACGCCAGCAAAAGGCCGCAGATCAGGCGGTGATGCTTGACGCAAGGCTACGAGCGCCGATTCTTCTCATCCATACCTCGTCCGGAAAGGCATTGAGCCCCATCACCTGCGCCGGCACGATGAAATGACTCCTGATTCAACATTGCATTTCAACCGCCATCCTGTCGTTCCAAATGGCAGCTATCCTACCTCAGGTGGGTCAGTTTTACAGTGTCGATGACACTCCCTGGATCCGGGTTAGCAGCCTGTTCCGGGTTAATCGTCTCCAACGGCAGGGCGTTGAGTTCATCCCGTGCGGTGCGCCAGCTTGGGAAGTGTTTATCCAGAATGGCCGTGAAGCGCTCGCTGTGGGTTGGCTCCAGCAGCTGCGGAAAGCGGCAAACTCGGGGTGCTGCAAAATGGTGGTTTTGAGTGCGCCGGACTCCACCGCCAGATCAGCATAGCCTGGGCGGGCATTGGCGGTAAACAACGCCTGACGCAATCCCGGCAGCGCCTGCCAGTAGGCCGATAGGCCCGGAATGGGCGGCAGGGCACTGGCATCACCGTCGATATCGCGCACCGGAATACCGCCGTTCAGATGGGCGTGAATATCGTGCAGGTCTTCCGGCTCGCTGGTGTCGATGTAGCGCGGCAGGTTGAAGGTTGTCATCGTTTTTGGCATTGGTGATCTCGTCAAAGGGCACCATGCGCGCCAGACCGGCGGTGCTGATATCCTTTTCCTGCCCCTCAAGGGTAATGTGCTTGCCCGCTTCGGCGGCCACTTTCAGCAGCAGCGAGCCGGAACCACAGGTCAGGTCGTAAGCCACGGTGCGGGCAGTGGTGTTGTGCGGCCCTATGCCCAGCACCTGCGCCAGAATACGGCTCACTTCGGAGGGGGTATAGAACTGCCCCTTGCTCTTGCCGCTCTCGCTGGCGAAGTGGCGCATCGGGTATTCGTAGGCATCGCCCAGAATATCGTCATGCTCGGCACGGTTCCTGGCAAAGTTGAGTTCCGGCTTCTGAAAGATGGCGATAAGGTCGGTCAGACGATCCACCATCGCCTTGCCTTTGCCCAGCTTGTTGGGGTCGTTGAAATCCGGGAAGTCGCTGCGTGACAGGCGGTCGTTGGCGTCGATCAGCGGCTGGATAATCTGCGTGTTGATCTTGTCACCGATATCGGTTTTGCCCTTGAGCTTGACCATATCGTTGAAGCTGGCGCCGTCAGGAATGGTGACCGGCGGGGCGAAATCATCCGAATCCGCATACTTGTCGGTGATGTATTTGATGAACAGCATAAACAGGACATAGTCCTTGTACTGCGAAGCGTCCATGCCGCCACGCAGAGCATCGCAAGACGCCCAAAGAGGCGAGTACAGTTCCGATTTTTTGATGGCCATTCAGGTATCCAGAGTTTAAACGCTTTTGGTGTCGTGCTGTCGCTGAAATACCAGCAATGCTCAATTTGGAGTCTAAAAACGCTTACCCGCTAACGATAAGTTACAGGCTCGATCAACACCTTCTCATATCTTGCTTACGCGACTGCTGTATCGCCATCATAGTTCGAATCAGGGGGCGGTCAAGACACGCTGACATTGCTGGGGAAGCTGTGGCTTAGGCTTGGGTTTAGTGATGGGCTTGGCGGGGGCATACGCTTCGGGAGTAAACCACCAGGCCAGCGAAGCGTCGCAGCTGTCGCCAGACGGTGGCGGCGCCTGGTCGATACAGTCGAGGCTGTCTTTAGGGCAGCGTAAACGAACATGAAAATGGTCGTGATGTTGATACCAGGGGCGAATTTTTCTCAGCCAGCTTGCGCTGCCATAACTTGCACACAAGTGCTGTTTAATTGCCGGATTGACAAAAATACGCGCTACCCGGGCGTCTTCGGCGGCCGCTTGTAATAATTGATCATGCTTGTTTTGCCAGCGCTGGGTATCCAGACGGCCTTTGGCGGCAAGCATGTTGGGCGCCGACCAGTGCTCACGCTCGGCCTGTGTCAGCAGCCGTGTTGCCGCCACATCAGACAATTGAAACCAGATATCCACATCCAACCCGGACTGATGGCTGCGGTGGCCGGAAGGCGTGGGGCCGCCACGCGCCTGGCCTAAATCGCCGACCAACACCGAACCCCAGCCACGTTGTTGGGCGGTTTCACCCAAACGCTGGATAAAGTTGATTAAATCGGGATGACCATAAAGCCGTTGCCGTGACAAACGCATGGCTTGATAACCGATGCCGTTGATCGGAAGCTTGTGCGCATGACTGATACAACCGGCGGTGAAGCGACCCAGGCTTTGCGGGGCATCCGGTTGGCTGTTGGGCTGCTCGATACTCGCCCAAACCTTGGCATCTTGCCAACCGGCGTTGGCGGTTAAGCAGGTCAGCGCCAGCAATAGCGGAGTAAGATGTTTCAATGCGGGTTTGGCAAGGCGTTCGGGCATAACCTTTTCCTGTGTGAGTATTCGGGGCGTTTGCTAAAGCAAACAATGCGGCAGAAAACGAGACGTGTCTTGGGTCACCGGAGTGCAGTCTTCACGGATGCCAATGCCGGCAGCCTGGTCGTTCACCAGCCAGGCACCGATCAGGGCGTGGTTGCCGGCAAATTCCGGTAACGGGTGATATTTCTGATAAATAAACCCTTCCTGACCATACGGCCCAGGCGTTTGGCTGATCACTTCGCCTTGCCGGTAATGACTGATGTTGCTGCCTTCACGGGAAAACAGCGGTTTTTTGATCCAGTCGCCGCTGTCCAACCGGCGTGGTTCGTCCTCGAAAAATGCCGGCAGTAAATTGGGATGCTTGGGGTAAAGCCGCCACAACAATGGCAATAAGGCTTTGTTAGATAGCACCGACTTCCAGGCCGGCTCCAGCCATTGCGTGCCTTGCCTAGGTAATAACCGGCCATAGTCGTCACTGAACATGAACTCCCAAGGGTAGAGCTTGAACATCAATTCAATCACCTGGTTGTCCAGGTCGGTGAAACTGCCATCCTCACCTTCGCCAACATCTTCGATAAAAATGAATTTTTCGGCAATGCCGGCCTCGGCGGCGCAGTCTTGCAGGTATTGCACGGTGCCGCGATCTTCAAGACTGCCCTGACAACAACTGAAATAAAAATACCGGTCTTCATGGCCTTGATAAATCTGGCCCAAGCGCTGAATCAGCCGTTCTTGTAGCGAGTTGAATTGATCAGCGGTTTTAGGCAGCACGCCTGCGTCGATTTGCTGCTCCAGCCACAGCCATTGCCAGAAGCCGGTTTCGTACAGGCTGGTCGGGGTATCGGCGTTGTTTTCATACAGCTTGGCAGGCCCCAGGCCGTCGTAGGCAAAGTCCAGCCGAGCATACAGACTGGGTTCGTCCCTGTCCCAGCTGTTTTTAATTAAATCCCAATAGCGCTCGGGAATGCCGAACCGGGTCAGCCAGGCGGCATCGTTGACCACTGTGTCCACCGCCTGCAAACACATCTGCTGGATTTCTTCGGCCGGCTGTTCCAGGTCTTGTTCGATCTGGTTCAGGGTGAATTGGTAATAGGCGGTTTCATCCCAGTACGGTTGGTTGTTCAGGGTATGGAAATGAAAACCGAATTCCTGGGCTTGTTCACGCCAGTTTGGCCGCTCCGGACAGACGATGCGCTGCATCAACCACCCCAGCTTGAGCGTTTGCCACCCCAGCTGGAACGTCCCCAGGAGGATTTAGCGACTGAGCTTGAGCCAAAGCCACCGCGTGACCGGGTGGTAGTGACTTTCGGTTTCGGCTTGAAGGTTTTGTTGCCGGTGAGCACGCGGCGCCTGGAGGTATCGCCATAGCGCCGGCCATCGGCAGTAACCCATTTATCATAAACCGGCGAGCGGCGTGCCCGGGAAGTAAACACCGGTTGATTGCGGTAGTAATTGCTACCTGAGTTATCCAGCGCCCGGCCCAGCATGAAACCGGCCATGGCGGGCATGAACCAGTTACCTCCAGATGAGTTGCGGTAGGTGTCGCACATGCCTAAACCAAACTCGGCTTCACAGGCGTTGCGGCTATTGAATTTGGGTGCGGTTTCCCGAGCCTTGACCAAAGCGTCTTGGTAGGCTTTCTCGCATTGTTCGGGTGCATCAGGCAGTTCGCGCCTGCAGTCTTCCAGCGAGTTATAGATTTTCGCTTCCTGGCTGTCGCCGCAGCCACTTAACGTTGCCGACAATACCGCAAGGGCCAGGGGTTTGAGTAAGAACGTGGTGCCCGGCTTGCGCATTCGCGCCAGATTGATCGATTGCGTGCGTTTCATCAGCCCCTCCTTAATACGTCATGCAAGCGCCATTGAGAATACCGACCGCAATGGAAAAACCGCCCAGAATCAAGCCGGATGACAATTCGTTGTTTTCGATACGTTGGCTGATTTTGGGAATGAACACAAAGCGGATGATTAAAAACGCTATGATTTGCGCCAGCAAGGCGACCGTGGCCCACAGCCAGAAGTCGATCAGTGACACCGAATTTTGCGCAGCGCTGGCCAAGGCCAGGCTGAAACCGATGAACGAGCCAACCAGCGCCGCCGCCGCCGCGACATTGTTATCTTCTTTGACCAGTTTCCATTCATCGTGCGGCGTGACCAAAATATAAACCCACTTAAAAATCAGTAACAGCGCCAGGGATGAGAAAAAATATTGTGCAAACGGCGCGAGCCCCAACAACGACTCAATGATGTGATCCACAAAGGCCTCCAAGCAAGGTCAGGATAAAAGTCAGCCAATAATGGTGATATCGGCCGGGCGTAAATTGATGCCGGTGGAAATGACCAGGCAGCGGTCAGCCCGGTTATCGATAATTTTTTCCTCGCCGGCCAGCAACAAAAACTCATCCAGATCGGCACTGACTTGTCGGCCATAGAGCATGACAAATTGGTCGGTTTGAGTTTTTTTATCACCATCGGTGTAGGTTTTCTCGGTCATGGCAATCGGTGGGCTGTTATCGCCGGCACTGGCCCAGATGCGCTCGAAGCGACGCCCTTCCAGTTCAAAGTGCGGCTGGCTGATGACGCTGTTCAGCACCTTATCCCACTCTTGCTGACTGGCGACAGATTGAGTTTGGTAAAAATACCATAGCTTGACATCGTCAATGTTTTGCTCGTCCAAGCTGCCGTTAACCAGAATCTGAATAAAGCCGTCATCGTCGGTATAAAACCGGAGCACGGTGGTGGTCTGATCCAGCTTGACCTCTCCCACCGCCTGAATGAACTGGGTACGGGCGGCGCCTTCGAAAACCAGTTCCGGCTCGATCAGCTTCAGTTTGAGGTCATCCAGTTCGAACGCGCCATTCAGACGCAGGCCAATGATTTCAGGTGCTTTTGATACTTCTTCGGCATTGTCTTTAGTAAACAGGGATTTAAGACCGAACACAAAATGCCTCCCAGGTTTTGCCGTCGATGCGCTCATCGGCAATATAGTAAATGATGGCGCCGCAGGTTATGAGCTGATGCAGCGGCGGGTTGAGCGAAACCTGTCCCGGTTCCGCAGTGATGGCAATCAGTATGGCGTCAAATTCCGTTTTCAGGGTCAGGAACAAATCATTAACCGTGCGCTGGGGCGCGTTTTCAGGATAACGAATGGCATATTGGCTCATCCCGGTTTCGACATTGAGTAAATCCTGATGCAAGACACTAGAGCCGGGGTTGAGCGCGGACTTGGCTAACAGCTCAAGATCCAGCGACGGCATACACTCGGCTGTCGGGCAATGATGCTTGAGCAAGCGACTCAGGTTCTGATCGTGAAAATAGGCAATCAGATGCGCGTTCGGGTTGCGACTGTGGCAATACAGCGCCGCAGCCAGGGTTTTGTCGTCTTCCGGCATGTCGATAATGATGATCGCCGCGCTATCAATGCACGCCCGGTTCAAGTCCGGGTCGTGTTGGTAGTCCTCGGCCTTGACGAATTCGATTTCACCCGGCAAGGGATTTTCGAGTAGTTCAGTCACGCATAGCGCCACCGGTTTGATCACGGCCTCACCCTGCTGTTCGCGGATCAGCAGGCGCAACAGGCGCAGGGTGCGCGCATCATTCCAGCCCAGAACCAGAATATGATCGGATAGATTCAATGGGTGCATGCCCAAGACTCCTTTTTTCCAGAACCGGTTCATCAACACGGCCGCCCGGCCGATAATCAAGGCGAATAGACTGATGCCGACCGGGATAACGAACAAAATGACGCTTAGCTTGCCGGCATCGGTCTCTGGCGCGAAATCGCCATAGCCTACGGTAGAGGCGGTTACCACCAGCCAGTAGAAAAAATCGGGAATTTGCATCAGCGCCCGCTCGCCGCTGTAAAACAGCAAGGCATAGCAAGCACCAATATAAGCCAGTACCGCGAGCGCAATAGTTTGCGCCCGCAGCTCCATAAAATTTCTGAGCAGTAAACGTTTAAGATGTTTTATGAGGAACATTGATCGCGTCGTCCTGGCCAATCAGTTTCGGACTGTCGTGACCTAAAATACGCGCCAGCTCGGCATCGGCATTGCTGTTACTGCCTGAGCCGCTGATACCGGCAGCCAACAGCCTGGCCTCCAGTGACGAACCTGACTCCAGGCTGGCCAGCTCTTCGGCCGCATCGAGTTCGGCGGCGCGCTGTTTTTGTTTATCCTGAATTCGCTGCAACGATTCGGCGGCGGTTTTCATGCGACTGGATGCGCCGATATGGCGGGAAGACACCGCGACCTGGGCTTTTTGCACCGATTCGGTGGCTTTGACCATATCCACTTGTTGTTCCATGCGCTTGACATTGGTTTTGGCCTGGCTGATCTTGCCGCGCAGGGTCAATTCCGATCGCTTGAACTGGTTCAGATAATTTTGCTCGGCATCGAGCTGGCCGCGCAGATCAACCACTTTTTGCGCACATTCCAGGGCCAGTTGCTGATCGGTGGCCGCGGCTTTGCGGGCGTGCGCTTCGTATTCCTGAATCGACTGGCTCAGGCTGGCGGCTTTTTGTTCGGCCAGTTTGCGCTTGGCCATGATTTGCGTTAAGGCATGATCGGATTTGCGCAGTTCATCTTTCGCTTCGCGGATTTCCTGGTCAAGTATCCTCAGCGCCTGACTGTCAGCCACAGCTTCCGCCGCCTCGTTAGCACCGCCTTTGATCGCGGTAATCAATTTACTCCAGACACTCATCAGGCCACCTCCAGGTTCAAATGTTCTTGATAGGCCTCTAAAAAGGCCTCCACATTGCGGAACAAATAATCGATTTCCAGCACGATGTTTTCCGCTGACGATTCGGTAGACAGGGCGCCGAAGGCCAGATAATAATCTTCGCCATCGATGCTGTTGATGGCAATCGCGGTTAATGGAAAGGTGTGATGGGTTTTCAGAATATCCTCGTTCAGCGCGGCCGGATTTTTCACCTGCGCTTTGGCAAACAGTAATGATTCAATCAGAATCTGTTCGCCACTTAGGGCTATATAGGCATCGATGCCTTCGGGGTTACTGATGCGCAGTACGGTGCTGCTTTCCGCCTCGACCGCATAATCAGTTTTACCGCCCAGGATTTCCGCCAGGGTTTCAGGAGTCCAGCTCATAAACTTCATCCTCGTGTAAGTTAAGACGCATGAAAACTATAGCAGTTTTTGTGATTTGAGTGCAGACGTTCAGGATTTTCGCCAAAGCCGCGCAGGCTGAAGCGGGCAGACGGGTGTCACCTTCACTGCCTGAAAAAACCCCCAGCCTTCTTTGGCAAAGGGAGGCCGGCAGGCCAAAACAGTGAACGCGCAAAGAATTAGCGGCCAGCGTGCTTGGACAGTGTTTTATAAAGCCTGTCCATCAGGCGATTGTTGAAGTCTTTAACGATGATTTGTGAGCGCAGCAGTTGTATGGACTCGAATAACATGACCGCGAACACTAGCGTCATACCAATGCCGGTCAGCCCTAGAAACCAGAGCGACATACCGCCCCAGAATAAGGTTAAGTCCATAATACCCAGCCACCAGCGTCCCAGATAGAAATGATGCAAACCGGCGATAAAAACAAAATTCAGCGCCGCGTAGGTGTCGGGGTCTTTCAGTCGCGGTTCGAGCAGGCGGAAGAACTCCAGGCGTTGCGCGTCGGGCAGTGCCCGGATGTGTTGCCGGAGCCGCTCCTCTTGTTGTTCGACCTGAGCACTGTCGAGCATGGCAGGGCGGTTAACGCGCCAGAGTGATAATGATGGTTTCCCGCTTCCAGAACAATATGAAGCGCTTTTGTTCGATGACCTGAAAAACCAACGTCCAGCCGTCCGCCGCTTCCCGGTTTAACACAGCTTCCAGTTTTTTGATCGGCAGTCCCGAAGCGCCCAGAAAGATGGTGCCCAAACCGCCTTCAACCACAGTCAATACTTTATATTCACGATAAGCCATACCGGCCCTTAGCGTTTCATGGATTCAAAAAACTCGGCATTGGTTTTGAAGTCCTTTAGTTTGCCAAGCACAAATTCAGAGGCAGCCATTTCATCCATGGGCTGCAAGATTTTGCGCAAAATCCAGGTTTTTTGCAACTCGTCACTGTCCACCAGATATTCTTCCCGACGCGTACCCGAGCGGTTAATGTTGATGGCCGGATAAATACGTTTTTCCGCCAGCTTGCGCTCTAAGTGCAATTCCATGTTGCCGGTGCCTTTGAATTCTTCATAAATCACATCATCCATGCGCGAGCCGGTGTCGATCAAGGCGGTAGCGATGATGGTCAGGCTGCCGCCTTCTTCGATATTGCGCGCCGCACCGAAAAAACGCTTGGGCTTTTCCAGGGCATTGGCATCGACGCCGCCGGTGAGAATTTTTCCTGACGAAGGTGCAACCGTGTTGAAGGCGCGCGCCAAGCGGGTGATGGAATCGAGCAGAATCACCACATCATGCTTGTGTTCGACTAAGCGTCTTGCTTTTTCAATCACCATTTCTGCGACTTGCACATGCCGGGTGGCCGGCTCGTCAAAAGTGCTGGAAATGACTTCGCCACGCACGCAACGCTCCATTTCGGTGACTTCTTCGGGGCGTTCGTCAATCAACAGAACGATCAGGTAGCACTCGGGATTGCTTTCCGCGATGGAGTGTGCAAGATTTTGCAGAATCATGGTTTTGCCGGCTTTAGGCGGTGACACGATCAAACCGCGCTGGCCTTTGCCGATGGGGGCGATCAGGTCGATAATGCGGCCTGTCAGGTCTTCGCTGGTGCCGTTGCCTTGTTCTAGGCGATAGCGTTGATTGGGAAACAGCGGTGTCAGGTTGGTGAAGAGGATTTTGTTTTTGGTGTTTTCCGGCGCCTCGTAGTTGATTTCCTGCACCTTGAGCATGGCAAAATAACGCTCGGATTCTTTGGGTGGGCGGATTTTTCCGCTGACCGTGTCGCCGGTTCTTAAGTTAAAGCGCCGTATCTGGCTGGGTGAGACATAAATATCATCAGGCCCGGCCAGATACGAGCATCCCGGCGTGCGTAAGAAACCAAATCCGTCTTGCAGAATTTCCAGAACGCCATCACCGTAGATATCTTCGCCGCTTTTGGCTTGTTTTTTCAGAATGGCGAAAATCAAATCCTGTTTGCGGGTGCGGGCCATGTTTTCAAGGCCTAAGGATTCAGCTATTTCAATGAGTTCACTGGCTTGCTTGAGTTTTAACTCGGTTAAATTCATGTTTTTTGTGGATAACGAATGATGACAGGCACCGAACGGTCTGCCGGGATGTGACTTAAGGGATTGGATTGGGGGAGTTCGGAGGGCTGCGCGGATTATAGCGTAAGGCTCTAGCCTGAGTCCATAAAGACAGGCCGGATCACCGTTCTCAGAGTACGCATTTGCGCCTCAAGGGTTATTCAGGTGAGCGGGAGCCGGCCTTTGAAAGCGATTTACAGGTAGCTATCGATGAAGCTGGTCAGCTGCGATTTGCTTAAGGCGCCGACCTTGGTGCCTTCAATTTCCCCGTTTTTGAATAACATCAGCGTGGGAATGCCGCGAACGCCATAATTTTGCGGTGTTTGCGGGTTTTCATCGACGTTGATTTTGACGACTTCCAGGCGATCGCCGTATTCTTTGGCAATTTCATCCAGAACAGGGGCAATCATGCGACAAGGCCCACACCATTCCGCCCAATAATCGACCAGAACAGGAACATCAGCCTGAAGAACTTGCGCTTCAAACTCGCTATCGGAAATATGCCTAACTGCTTCGCTCACGTCTTTCTCCGTTGGACAAAGTCTCGACTATAGGGGGGGGTATTGGGTTTGTCAATGAATTTTCCGAAGCCGTAGTTTTTTTTGTTATGCTATGAAGATGGAAACGAAGACGCATTTAACGCAAACCTTGTTTGCCAATCTGGAACTGTCCACGGCTATTGTGCAGAGCTTGAACAACGCAGGTTTCAGTCACTGTACGCCCATTCAGGAACGCACACTGCCGATTGCCTTGCGTGATCGCGATGTGGCCGGTCAGGCGCAAACCGGTACCGGCAAAACCGGCGCTTTTTTAGTCGCGGTTTTCCAGCGCCTGCTGAACAGCCCAGGCTCGCATGGGCCGCGTGCCTTGGTGTTGGCGCCGACGCGTGAGCTGGCGCTGCAAATCCATAAAGACGCGCTGACCTTAGGCAAAGGGCTGGGCTTTAACCTGGCCTTGATTTACGGTGGCGTGGATTACGAGGCGCAGGAAAAGGCGCTGAAAAACCCTATCGATCTGCTCATCGGCACGCCCGGCCGGGTGATTGATTTTGTCAGACAAAAGAAACTCAATTTCAGCCGCATCCAGGCCGTGGTCATGGATGAGGCGGATCGCATGTTTGACTTGGGCTTTATTCGTGACATCCGGTTCTTACTGAAACAAATGCCACCACGGGAAGCGCGCCTGAATTTACTGTTTTCAGCCACCTTGTCCTACCGGGTAACCGAATTGGCTTACGAATACATGAACCAGCCGGTGATGGTTAAGGTGGAGTCTGAGACGGTGACCGCAGAAGCGGTTCGGCAACGTGCCTATTGCCCGGCCAATGAACAAAAATTGCCTTTGCTATTGGGGTTGCTGAACGCTGAGCGGCCTGAGCGGGCGATTATTTTTGTCAACACCAAAGTGGTGGCGTCGCGTTTGTTCGAGGCGCTGCAAGCGAGAGGATTCAAGGTAATTGTGCTCAGTGGCGATGTCCTGCAAAGCAAACGTGAGGCGCTGCTGGCGCGTTTTCAAAAAGGCCAGGCTAATATTATGATTGCCACCGACGTTGCCGCACGCGGCCTGCATATTCCCCAGGTGTCTCATGTTCTCAATTATGACCTGCCTCAGGATGTAGAGGATTATGTACACCGCATTGGCCGGACGGCGCGTTTTGGCGCATCGGGCGATGCCATCAGTTTTGTCTGTGAGCAGTATGCCTATTCCATGCCGGAAATCGAGACCTATATCGGCGCACGCATTCCGGTCTTGCCAATCGAGGCGACACTGCTTGAAGCACCTGACCGTGCTGACGGCGAAGCTCAAGACAGCCCTCCCTTACCAGCCTGACGCCATGCTGAGTCCCTGATGCCAACAAAACCCACGATTGTCGCCAAACGTTTGGTCGCGCAAAGCCAGTTATTTAGTATCGAGGCGTTGGATTTGCGCTTTGCCAATGGCCAGACGCGGACTTACGAGCGCTTGAGCCGTGGTCGTTCGCATGGCGCGGTGTTGGTAGTGGCGATGCCGGACGCCGCGCATGTGTTGTTGGTGCGTGAGTATGTGGTGGGTTTTGAACGTTATGAACTGGGCTTTCCGAAAGGTCGAGTCGAGGCCGGGGAAACCTTTGTAGAAGCCGCTAATCGTGAATTAAAAGAAGAAGTGGGCATGGGTGCACGGTATCTTGAGCACTTAGGTGCATTTTCTCTGGCACCGGGGTATTTACAGCATGAAACACAAATTATCCTGGCCTCAGACTTGTACCCGGAAAAACTGGCCGGCGATGAGCCTGAACCCTTGGAGGTGGTGCCCTGGCCGCTCGATCAGGCATTTGAGTTGCTGCAAAGTGGCGAATGCAGCGAAGCGCGTTCACTGGCAGCGCTGTATTACGTTCGTGATGTTTTAACCCGCCAGCGCTTTTGAATACCCCCATCCATCCCGCACATTCGCAGTAGGCCGGTCTATTTTCGGACAGGCGTCTAGTTACCGTCCAACTTCTGCAGCAATTCGCGCTCAATCATGCGTATATAGCGTTGAATGTTCATATCCATGCCGCGTTGCAATTGGGTGAACTGAATGCCAATGCGCGTACCTAGCGCCTCTTTATTGCGATTGACCGGGCATTGATTCACGACTTTGACACTAACCTGGCCGCTGCCAATTTCATCCAGCACCAGTTGTTGCTCAGGCAGCTCCAAACCGACCTGCACGATTTGCGGGTCAATGTCTCCGGCACAAAACAAGGCTGCGCCGGAAATACTCAGATCGAGTAACGGTAATTTTTGCGGCTCGTCATCGGCCCCATTCAGCAACAGATAACTGTGTCGATGGCGTGGCGAGCGAATACGGTAAAACTCTCGGCGCTGTCGCCAATACAATGATTTTGGCAGACCGGTGGCAAAGGCCGGTTGTTTGCGAAATTGACCTTTGCGCAGCCCTTGGGTGATGAAAGCGATATCGATGCCATTGTAATTGCCTGAAAAATTAAGACTCTTTGCGCTGAGCGCCTTGTCGGCGAGTTCGTTATTAGGCGCATAATCGACAATCAACAGATTCTTTTCCGTATCGATATGTACCAAGGCGGTCAAAAAGGCATGTTTAGCATCGATTTGCAGGTTTAACAGTGTGGAATGCTTGACCAGCAGGCTCAGATTTTTACTGACTTCCCGCACGTTGGACAGTTGATAAGATGCCGACATGGTTGGTAACATTGATATATGTTTTCACAAAAGCCAAAACATGACCCGAACTTTTATTTTCAAGGGTGTCATGAATCAGATGTAGGGCGTGGTTAGGTTTTTGGTGCAGGTGACACAAGAACCACCGCATTCATCTTAGCAAAAAATGAGGAGCTGAAAATGACTTCTTTAGCCAGAACCCTGGTCAAACGCTATGGCCGGAAACTGCGTAAAACCATGAATCATTTTGTTGCGCGTTATTCGCTTATCGGAGATCCCGAGGTTTTTAACGCCGAGCAATTTGCCTGGACCGGACAACTCGAGGCTCACTGGGAAACTATTCGCGACGAGGCGTTAGCGCTGCTGCAGGCACGCTCTGAGATCCCGCATTTAGGCGATATTTCGCCCGACCACCAGCGCCTGGATTATCAGCGCACCTGGCGTACCTTTTTTCTGCGCGGCTACGGTTATCGGGTTGATGATAACTGTGCCAAGGCACCGGCAACGGCCGCCCTGGTGGATCAAATTCCCGGCGTGTTGTCGGCTTTGTTTTCGGTGTTCGAACCGAATACCCATTTGCCGGCACACAAAGGCGTGACCAAGGGCATGATTACCTGTCATTTGCCACTGGTGGTGCCCAACCAACCGGAAAAATGCCGCATTGCCGTCAATGATCAATCCTATCACTGGACGCCGGGCAAGTTTTTTATCTTCGATGATACCCGGCAACATGAAGTCTGGAATGAGACCGACCAGGATCGCACATTTTATTGATTCATGTGCGCCGGCCTTTGCGTGCGCCAGGCTCCTGGGTACAAAACGCGTTCTTTTCCCTGATTCGTATCAGCCCTTTTGTGCAGGATGTGCGCCGGGCATTAGGCGTTAAGAGCCGTGCCGCGGCTTGAGTTAATGAGCGCGGCCACAGCGGTCAACGGATTTTCTGCACACCAAACCACATTGGCGCATTCGGCCTGATGCCCGGTTGATGCGCCACGCGGCACCTCGATGTATCCAGCCCGTCAAACCACAGCATGACTTGCCCGGCTTCCTGTTCGCCGCCAATGTGCCCTGGATAAGCCAGCACGCTGATCACGCCTTGCCGTTCAAGGTTATTGAGACTGGCATCGAGGGCAGCCAGCGTGCTCTGGGCTTGGGTGGTGATGCGCTTGTCACTGCCGGGCAGGTAACCCAGATTGAACATCACCGCCTGCACTCTGCCAAGGTCATGGCCGGGTAAATACTCAGGCCAGTGCTGGTGGCTGACATGAAGTAACCGACAACGCGCATCGAGACCTGCCTCACACAAGCGTGCCTGCGTCTTTGCAATGGCTTGTGGTTGGATATCAAAGCCATAAACACAGCCCCCCTCCCCCACGTTTTGCGCTAAAAACAGCGTGTCATAACCATTGCCGATCGTTGCATCGACAGCAATGCCGCCTGCTTGGAGGTGTTGGCGAACAAAGTCATGAGCATGATTGAGCAAGGTATTACGCGGCATGATGTTGAGCGGGTTAAGGTCTGTTCACCCTGTCGCAGCGACTGAGCGCTACGACACTGGGAATAGGTTCGCCTTGCAGCAAGGCATCGGCCATCTGTTCGCTGAGCAGTGGCGCTTGCAGGCTGCCTTTCGCGCCGAGGCCATTGAACAGCCACAGGCGCGGATGTTGCGGATGGGCGCCGAGATACGGTTGACGATCGTGACTACCGGGGCGAATCTGTGCTTGCTGTTCGAGCACCGGCGCGTTGGCCCAGTGCTCATTAACCCGGCTCAGGCTGGTCAGCAGTTGTTGGCGAGCGGCGGAACTGGGGTTAAGGTCCAGGCTGCGCGGCATGAAGGTTGCGCCCAGTCGGGTGCGTTCACTGCCCTCCGGCAGCAGCCAATGACCAAAATGACGCAGCGCAGCATCGGCCAGAGTCAGTTTCAAGGTGAGAATTTCGCCTTTGGCGGGGTGCAAAGGTAAATAACCGAACCAGGGGTTGTTGCGCACCCGATGGCCTTCACAAAAAATAATGGCCTGAAAGGGTTGGCCGCGCCAGGTCAGCGGCGATAAAGTGATGTCCTCATAAGCCAGTGTTTGTTGCGCATAACAACCTTTGGTCTGCAGGTGATGGCGAAACCGTTTCAGAAACGCCCGGGTATTCAGTTGCGCGGCGCCGATTTGTTCGATTTGGCCAATAAAGTTTCCGGCGTGCGGATAGCGCTGCAAGTCGCTTAAATAAGGCTGGTAGCTTGGGTTTTTTTGGCGTTTGACCGCCTTTTGGTAGCTCGCTTCATCGGGTAAAAGCCGGATAAACGGCAAGGGGCGACACAAGTCCGCGCCTAACAGCGCACTTAGTTGCGCATAAGTGTGCCGGGCTTTGGCCAGATAGTGGGGGGTTTTATCGCCTAAGGTCAGGTATTTGCCGGTAACCGGATTGATCAAACCGGCGGCAACTTGCGAGGCGTTACCTTGTTCGGGATCGACCACCTGAACATCACAGCCGCGTTTGAGCAGCTGATAGGCAAGCAAGCTACCGGCCAGACCCTGGCCGACAATGAGAAAAGGCCGCAACGGCGTCAGGTTTTTGGCGTCAACGCCTGGCCGTGCCAGCAGATGCCGGCCCAGCCGTGGCGCATAAAAGCGCGGATATTGGCGTGGTCGCTGCCTTCGGGCGTCTCCAGAACGTGTTGGTGGTGTTCTCCGAACAGTTGCAGGGTTTGTTGCTCGCTAAGGTCATGCGCCTTGGCAAAGCTGAAGACCTTGCATGAACCTTGATTGCTGTTGGCATCGTTATGAACCTGCCCTTCTCCCAGGCCGTTGTCAAAGGCGGTGGGTTGGTAGTGATAACATTGCTCGATCAATGCTAGCGTCTCGGCAAAACGCGGACTGTCGCCGCTGGCAATGCGCTGCAGGAATGCGTTCAGTAAGGCGGTGTGAGTCATGGTCGTCAGCGGTGTTTGTTGAGTCGAAGTTTCTCGCGCTGCCAGTCGCGTTCCTTGGCAACAGCGCGTTTGTCGTGTAATTTTTTGCCCTTAGCCAATGCCAGCTCCAGTTTGGCGCGGCCTTTTTTCCAATACATGGCCAGGGCAACCAAGGTGTAGCCTTTGCGCTCTACCGCGCCGATCAGCTTGTCTAGCTCGCGGCGGTGCAGCAGCAGTTTGCGTGGCCGGGTCGCTTCGGGAATGATGTGCGTTGACGCCGAGGCCAGCGCGGAAAAATGCGCATTCAACAACCAGGCCTCGCCGCGTTTGATATGCACATGACTTTCCTTGAGCTGGGCGCGTCCGGCGCGTAAGCTTTTGACTTCCCAGCCCTCCAACACCAGACCGGCTTCCAGGCGATCTTCTATGAAAAACTCATGGCGAGCGGCGCGGTTTTGCGCGATTTGCGCGTTGCCCTGGGGCTTGTGTTTGGCAGATTTTGATTTTGCGGCCATCAATGTACCGATTTTAAGACTGACTTCAGAGAGTGAATTTGGTATTTTACTCGATTTGATGCGTCCAGGGGGCTTTGCTGGATTCTATATCTGTCGCTGTGCACCTGTCGGCAGGTGTCCTTGGGCACCGGGGTGCTTGGCAAAGGGTATAGAACCGTTTAGCCTCGCCCGTGACGTATCGCGTTCCCGGCCAGGTTGCTGTCAGTGGCCTGGATCATCGGTCAACCGCGCCATCACATTGTCAATGAGGACGTTATGACAGAACCCAAAAAATCCATTCACGGCCAATGGTCATCACGCTGGGCGTTTATTCTGGCGGCAACCGGCTCTGCGGTCGGTTTGGGCAATATCTGGAAATTTCCTTATATCACCGGCGAAAACGGCGGTGGTGCGTTTGTGCTGATTTATTTACTGTGCGTGTTGCTGATTGGCTTGCCGATTATGATGGCGGAAGCCTTGCTGGGACGGCGCGGCCGGCAAAGCCCCATCAACACCATGGCCGATCTGGCCGATGAGGCCGGCGCCGACCCTAAATGGCATTATGTCGGTTGGTTGGGCGTTATCGCCGGATTTTTAATTTTGTCCTACTACAGTGTCATCGCCGGCTGGGGCCTGGCTTATGTGCTGAAGGCCTTGCTGGGCCAGTTCGGTGGCCGGGACGCTGCGGCGATCGAAACGTTGTTCGCCGATTTTACCTCCGATCACCTTCAGGTCGGTTTCTGGCATAGCGTGTTCATCGCCATGACTTTATGGGTGGTGGCCAAAGGCGTGGCGGGTGGCCTGGAAAAAGCAGTGCGCCTGCTGATGCCGGGACTGTTCGTGTTATTGCTGCTGCTGGTCGGCTATGCCATGACCTCAGGAGGTTATCAGCAGGGGCTGACGTTTTTGTTTTCGCCTGATTTCAGCAAAATCACCGGCGCATCGATTCTGACCGCGATGGGGCATGCGTTTTTCACGCTCAGCCTGGGCATGGGCGCAATCATGGTCTATGGCTCTTATTTACCGAAAGACATTTCCATTGGCCGTACCTCTTTGCTGATTGCCGGCGCCGATACCGCCGTGGCGTTACTGGCCGGTATCGCGATTTTTCCGATTGTGTTTGCCAACGGCTTGCAGCCGGAAACCGGGCCGGGCCTGATTTTCCAGACTTTGCCAATTGCTTTTGGCAGCATGACCGGTGGCTGGCTATTCGGAGTGTTGTTTTTTGTCTTACTGGTGTTCGCGGCCTGGTCGTCGGCGATCTCCCTGATCGAGCCTTTGGTGGCCTGGTTGGTGGAAAATCTGCGCTGGTCCAGGCTGAAAGCATGTGTCGCTGCGGGTGGCACGGCCTGGCTGGTGGGTTTAGGTACGGTGTTCTCGTTCAATCTGGGCGAGGAAGTCACCCTGTTTGGCTTGAACTGGTTTGAGTTGATGGATTACCTGACCGCCAATCTGATGCTACCCATCGGTGGATTTTGCGTGGCGGTATTCGCAGGCTGGATTATGCATCAACAACACAGCCAGGATGAGTTGGCTCTACACCCACCTGTCTATTATTCGCTGTGGCAAATCGCGATCCGATACATCGCCCCCGCCTCGGTGTTCGTGGTGTTTTTGCATGTGGTGGGAGTGTTAGGCTGATGACTTGGGTGCGAAAAAGCGCGCTGGTGCGTTATCCGGCGCGACAAATGTTCGAGCTGGTGGCGGATATCGAAGCGTATGCCGAATTTTTACCATGGTGCGCGAACAGTCGTATTTTGCGCCGGTTGGACGAGCGGCGGGTGGAGGCGGAATTGAAAATCGCCAAAGGCGGTTTCCATAAGTCATTTGCCACTCAAAACCATGTGGTCGATGATGAGCGTATCGACATGACCTTGCTGAACGGGCCGTTCAGGAGGCTGGAAGGCTCTTGGCTGTTTCTGCCCTTGCGCGAGGATGCCAGCAAGATTTCGCTGGAGCTGGAGTTTGAATTGGATACAGGCCTGGCCGCGCTGGCTTTTGGCGCGGTGTTCAATCAAATCTGTAACACCATGGTCGGTTCATTTACCCAACGAGCAAAGGAAGTTTATGGCGAATGAAATGATTCAAGTTGAAGTGGCCTATGCCAGGCCGGATGAACAAGTCATTTTGGCTTTAACTATGCCCGCCCCTGCGACCGCCGAGCAAGTCATTGAAAAATCTGGCGTGCTGAAGCGCTTCCCGGAAATTGATTTAACCGTGAACAAGGTGGGCGTGTTTGGTGTGGTGTGTGCGCTGGACAAAGTGCTGGCCACAGGAGATCGGGTTGAAATTTACCGACCGCTGATCAGCGACCCTAAAGCCACACGACGTAAACGCGCCGCCAAGCAAGCCGACGAAGCCACCAATGCCGGCGCAGGCTGAGCACTCAGCAAGCGTTAAAGCAGGCTAAATCAGGCTACTCAACGAAAACAGGCGCCTCAGGCTCCAAGCCAAACCAACTGCCGATGATGTCGGCGAGAGTCGGCTCAAATTCACGCTTAGGTAATGTCAGCGTGGTATCCTCACCAGCCAATTCCGGCGGTGTCGCGGCTGGCTTGAAATCACCGGCCACGGCGCTAAGCCGGTCGTCTTCAAAATATAAGGTCAAATGCTTTTGCAGACGGGGGCCTCCGCCTTGTTGCTCGGAAAAAATATAATCCCAGCGGTTAGGGTGAAAGGGATCGACCAGCATGGGCGATCCTAACGCGAACAAAACCTGGCGTTTGTTCATGCCAGGAAACAGCGGCTGGGTCATTTTGCTATTCAGTTGATTGCCTTGGCGAATTGCGATGCGATACACGCCAGGCAGCTCATTCAGCGTTGGCGCACAGCCAGTGACCGCAAGCGCCAGAACACACACGATAGGTTTGTTCAGCATCCAGACATTTCCTATTAAAAGCGTCAAGAATAGGTACAATGTAACGATGACCGGCCATATTGCTCATGGTGGGCCTACGTTACGCTTACAATAACGTATTGTCCGGCCATTTTACCGGATTCTCTGAACCTTAAGAATATTATGGAAAAGCAAGATTTACGCGACGTGGGTTTGAAAGTGACTTTGCCCCGCCTGAAAATTCTGGAAATTCTGGAAACCCAAACCGAGGCACGGCACATGAGCGCCGAACAGGTGTACAAACATCTGCTGAGCGACGACGAAGAAATTGGCCTGGCTACGGTATACCGGGTACTAACCCAATTCGAAGCCGCAGGCCTGGTGACCCGGCATCACTTTGAAGGCGGCAATTCAGTATTCGAACTCAACAAAGGCGAACATCATGATCATTTGCTGTGCGTGAAATGTGGCCGCGTCGAGGAATTTCAGGACGAATCCATCGAACGGCGGCAACAAGAAATCGCCCATCGTTTTGATTTTGAACTCACCGATCACAGTTTATACCTGTACGGCTTGTGCCCCGATTGCCGAAAAAACTAACCCTCTTCCCGCTTAGGCCCTGGCCGCATTCATGTTCAAACCACTGATTTTATTCATCGGCCTGCGCTACACTCGGGCCAAGCGTCGCACCCAGTTCATATCCTTTATCACCTTAACGTCAATCGCAGGAATTGCCTTGGGCGTGACCGCGTTAATCACCGTATTATCGGTGATGAATGGCTTCCAGGCCGAGCTGCGTCAGCGCATTTTAGGCATGACCGCACACACCACGCTCACCGGCCTAGACCAGACCTTGAACGACTGGCAAACGCTGGATAAGACATTGACTGACCTGCCGCAGCGCGTCGGCGCTGCGCCATTTATTCAAGGTCAGGTGATGCTCAGTACCGGGCGCCAGGTCAGCGGCGCGATGATTCGTGGTGTGTTGCCCGCGTATGAGAAAACCGTTTCCAAAGTGGCCACCAACATGCAGCAAGGCACCTTAGAAGAGCTGACATCAGGCGATTATCGTATTATTCTGGGCGCCGAACTGGCTCGCCATCTAGGCGTTCGAGTCGGTGAAAAAATCACCCTGATCAGTCCGCAAATCAATGCCACGCCAGCCGGCGTGGTGCCAAGATTAAGACGCTTTACCGTCAGCGGCTTATTCAAGGTGGGCATGTATGAATACGATCGCAACCTGGCATTGATCCACATGAACGATGCGGCTCGGTTGTATCGCATGGGCGATACGGTTTCCGGCCTGCGTTTACAGCTCGATGACTTGTTTAACGCCCCGCGTGTGGCGCGTCTTCTGGCGGATCGCTTTTATAACCGCTATCGGGTCAGCGACTGGACCCAGGCCCACAGCAGCTTTTTCCAGGCCGTACAAACCGAAAAAAGAGTGATGTTCATTATCTTGCTGCTGATCGTGGCGGTAGCGGCGTTTAATATCGTCTCCACCCTGGTGATGGTGGTCACGGACAAACGCGGCGATATTGCGATTCTGAAAACCCAGGGCCTGTCATCGGCGCAGGTGATGGGTATTTTTATCATTCTCGGTTCGATCATCGGGGCGGCGGGAACCTTGTTGGGCACGGCAGGTGGCGTGGCACTGGCTTTGAATGTCGATACCCTGGTGCCGGCACTGGAACGTTTGCTCGATGTGCAATTCATGGCCGCTGACGTGTATTACATCAGCGAGCTGCCATCTAAACTGGAGTGGCAGGATGTCGAAATGATCGCCGGCATGGCATTTTTACTGTCGCTGTTGGCTACACTGTATCCTGCCTGGCAGGCGTCCCGAGTCAATCCCGCTGAGGTCTTGCGCTATGAGTAACCCTTGGGTGCTGCAAGCACGGCAACTGACCAAAACCTACCGCCAGGGCAATCTGGTCGTGCCGGTGTTGAAAGGCGTTGACCTGGCGATCGAGCCGGGCGAGCGGGTAGCGATCATGGGCGCGTCAGGTTCTGGCAAAAGCACCTTGCTGCATTTGCTGGGCGGGCTTGAAAAACCAGACTCAGGCCAAGTCATGTTAGCCGGCGCCAGCTTGTATGACATCAGTAAAACGCGCCTGAACCGGCTGCGCAATGCCGATTTGGGTTTTATTTACCAATTTCATCATCTGCTCGGTGAATTCACCTTGCTGGAAAACGTTGCCATGCCGCTGCTGATTGCCGGGCAATCGGTTGCAAAAGCCAAGGCCGCCGCCGGTGACTTACTGACCAGAGTTGACTTGACGCATCGTTTAACGCACAAACCGGGTGAATTATCCGGTGGCGAACGCCAACGTGCAGCTATTGCCCGAGCGCTGATTAACCAGCCCAAATGCGTGTTAGCGGATGAGCCTACCGGCAATCTGGACAGCAAGACGGCAGACCAGGTGTATCAGTTAATGCTGGCGCTCAATCGTGAGCTGGGCGTGGCTTTTTTATTGGTTACGCACGATCCTGAGCTGGCAGAGCGCATGGATCGCACCTTGCACATGTCCGATGGCCTCATGGTGTAATAGGTAATCTGTTACGGGTACTCGACGATGAAGCTGCGCTTATTGCATTTAACGGACATCCATTTTCCCAACACACCGGGCGAGTTGTTATATGGCGTTGATACTGAACAAACCTGCCAAGCCGTATTGACGCAAGCTTTCATCCACCATGGCGGATTTGATTTACTGCTGATCACCGGCGACCTGGCCGCCGACCCTAAAAGCCCTGAAGTGTATCGGCGTCTGGCGGCGTGTTTGGCGGTTTATGGTGTCGATACCGTGGCCCTGCCCGGTAATCACGACCATTACCCCTGGCTGGCAACGCATTTTCATTGTCCCTCTGTCGTTAACCTGCCGGGTTGGCAAGTGCTGTGCCTGAACAGTCAGATACCGGGCGAGCCGGGTGGCGCCTTGTCCGAGATGGAGCTAGCCTGGCTGGAACAACAACTGGCCGAACCTTTAGACGGCTACCGTTTATTATGCTTGCACCACAGCCCGCTGCCTTTAGGCAGTGCCTGGCTGGACACCATGACGCTGACCAATGGCGAGGCGTTGCTGGCGCTGGCTCAGCGTTCGGCATCGGTGCGGGCGCTGCTGCATGGCCATGTGCATCAAGCGGCTGAACATTCGGTAGACGGAGTCAGCGTGATTGCCACGCCATCCACATGTGCGCAATTTTTGCCCGGCAGCGAAACCTTCGCGCTGGATGATAAACCGCCGGCGTATCGCATCATCGAATTAGGCCCGGCAGGACAAATACACAGCCAGCTTTACTGGTTAGACTCGGGCCGTGTGTTCAACAAAGCTTGAAACTTTTCTTTATTACGCCTATCATAGGCGGCCTTCAAGACAAACGGAGAGGTGGCTGAGTGGTTTAAGGCAGCGGTCTTGAAAACCGTCGTGGGTTTGTAGCCCACCCAGAGTTCGAATCTCTGCCTCTCCGCCAAATTCCCACAGCTCATGATTCTGCTTGCTATCGATACCGCAACCGATGCGTGCTCGGCGGCCTTGGCCATCGATGGGCAAATCACTGAGCGTTTCGCATTCACGCCCAAAACTCACACCCAACAACTTTTTGCGCTGATCGATGCGCTGCTGACGGACGCGAACATAACTCAACAAGACCTGACCGCCCTGGCGTATGGCAGTGGCCCTGGTTCTTTTACCGGCATTCGTATCGCTGCCGGGGTGATTCAGGGGCTGGGTTTGGCCTTGGCGTTGCCGGTGGTGCCGGTCTCAACCCTGGCGGCATTAGCGCAACACGCTTTCAACAACCCCGATAATCACTTTGACACCGCGTTTGTCGCTATGGATGCCCGCATGAATGAGGTGTTCTTTGGTGTTTATCAAAAAGACAGCGCGGGCCTGGCGCAGTGTGTGGGCGAGGCTACGGTTGGACCTGCTGCGGCTGTTGAGTTTCCGCACACACCGGGCGTTGGCCTGGGGTCGGGATGGGCAAGCCATGGCGCGATTCTCACCGAACGCCTGGCACTTTGGGTGCGCGAGATTGATGCAACCGCCCTGCCCCACGCTGGCGCCATCGCTTATTGGGCTCAATATCAGATCGATCATGGACGGGGGCTGCCGGTTGCCAAGGCCATGCCGGTTTATGTGCGCGACCGCGTGGCCAAAAAAGAAAGCGAGCGCTAAGTGCTGACCCGACCCTCGCCTACAGGCGTAACCCCGTCAGACCAGGCCGGCTCAGGCGCCGGCTTTTTAATGCCTGGCACCGTTAAAGTGCATAGCTGGCACTGATTAGCCACGCTAACGGTATAATGGTTGACTTTACCCAATCGTGACGCTTATGGCTCAGCTTTTCGAAATTCATCCTGACAATCCCCAACCCCGATTGATTCAGCGTTCACTGGAAATTATAAACGCGGGCGGACTGATGATTTACCCATCGGACACCGGCTACGCTCTGGCCTGTCAAATGGATGATAAACAAGCCCTAGATCGTTTACGACGCATTCGCTTGCTCGATGAAAAACATGATTTCACCTTGATCTGTGAGCATCTGACCCAGGTTTCGCATTTCACCAAAATCGATAACGATGCGTTTAGGGTGATTAAATCACTGACGCCTGGGCCGTTTACTTTTATCCTGGATGCAACCCGTGAAGTGCCACGTCGTTTGCAGCATCCGAAGAAAAAAACCATTGGCATCCATATTCCCGACCACCCGATTATTCAGGCGCTTTTGGCCGAGACAGGGCAGCCTTTATTCAGCAGTTCACTACAACTGCCTGACCTGGATATGGAGCTGACCGACCCTTACCTCATTCGCGAGCATCTGGAGCATGGCGTAGACCTGATTATCGACGCCGGCATTTTGCCCAGTGAGCAAACCACGATTATCGATTGTACGGGAGGTCAATTGCGCATTATGCGACAAGGCAAAGGCCAAGCCCCCATGCTGTCCTAACGGAGTTTTACATGAACGAGCTGTCATTGCTACAGAAGTTCGCTATTTGGGTTCTGCCCGTGGTGTTCGCTATTACCGTGCATGAAGTCGCGCACGGCTGGGTCGCGCTACGGTTAGGCGATAAAACCGCATCGCGATTGGGCCGGTTAACATTGAATCCCATCAAACACATCGACCCGGTCGGCACCATCCTGATTCCCGGCATTTTATTGGCGTTATCGAGCGGGTTTATTTTTGGCTGGGCCAAGCCGGTGCCGGTGGACCCGCGAGCATTCCGTAAACCACGACAACACATGGCGATTGTGGCACTGGCCGGGCCGGTTGCCAATTTGCTGATGGCGCTGGCCTGGGCCTTGTGGGTGCGTTTGGGTGTTAGCCTGGATATCGCTTATTTTACCTTGCCAATGATTTATACCGGCGTGGCGGGCATTACCATCAACCTGGTGTTAATGCTCATTAACCTGCTGCCAATCCCGCCCTTGGACGGCGGTCGGGTGTTGCTGGGAGTGTTGCCCACGCCTTTAGCTTACGCGCTCAGTCGTATCGAACCTTATGGTTTTATCATTTTACTGGTGTTGTTATACAGCAATGTCATCAGTGGCCTGCTGCAACAGCCGATGATGTTAGGCCAGCAATGGCTGGCTGCTGTGGCGGGTCTATGACGACAGCTGCGTTACCTATCATGCCATTGGCCGTGGTGCGTGGCGCCCCTGTCGATGCGCTCCCCGATGATTTATACATTCCTCCCGATGCCTTGCGTATTTTTCTGGAGGCTTTCGAAGGGCCATTGGATTTATTGCTGTATCTGATCAAGCGCCAGAATCTGGATATTGTCGATATTCCTATTGCCCGCATCACAGAACAATATCTGGGCTATATTGACATGATGTCGGCTTTGAAAATGGAGCTGGCGGCAGAATACCTGGTGATGGCGGCGTGGCTGGCGGAAATTAAATCACGCCTGTTACTGCCGCGTGCGCCCATACAGGATGATGACGAAGACGACCCACGGGCCTTGCTCATCAAACGTTTGCGTATGTATGAAGTGATGAAAAACGCAGCCGAGGGACTGAATGAATGGCCGCGCCTGGAGCGTGATATCTGGCTTGCGCAAACGGATTTGCCGCCGATGACGCTTCAGCCTGAACCGCCTACGGTGGAGTTGGACATGCTGCTGAACGCGTGGCAAGCGTTATTGAAACGCGCCGATCAGCATCGGCATCACCGCATTGTGCAAGAACCGTTGTCCGTACGCGAGCGCATGAGCCTTATTCTGGAACGCTTGCATCATGTAGAGTCGGTGGCGTTTCCATTGCTGTTCAAGCTGGAAGAAGGACGCCAGGGCGTCCTGGTGACGTTTCTGGCCATTCTGGAGCTGAGCAAAGAGGGATTGATCAGCATTATGCAGGCCGAGCCTTTAACCATGCCAATGATTGCCGTGGCCGGAAAAGCATGACCCTGGAATCCATACTCGAAGCATTGCTGTTTGCCGCCGACCAACCGTTAAGCGCGGAGCGCTTGCAAGCTTTGTTCCCCGAGCTGGAACAGCCTAGTGTTGCGGAAATTGATCAGGCATTGCAGCAATTGATGGCGTTTTACCAGCCTCGGGCGCTGCAATTAAAGCGCGTGGCCTCCGGCTACCGGTTCCAGGTCAAAGCCGATTATGCCACCTGGTTGAGCCGTTTGTTTGCGGAAAAGCCGCCTAAGTATTCCAAGGCGGTGCTGGAAACCTTGGCAATCATTGCCTATCGGCAACCGGTTACCCGGGGCGATATTGAGGATATTCGGGGTGTTGCAGTCAGCAGCACGATCATCAAAACCTTGCTGGAGCGGGACTGGATTAAAAGTGTGGGCCACAAGGATGCTCCCGGCAAGCCGGCCCTGTATGCCACCACCAAACACTTTCTCGATTATTTTAATTTGCAATCGCTGGCGGAATTGCCGGCTTTGCTGCAGCCGGCAGAGCCTGATGACAGCGTGCTCGCCGCCAACTTTGATAACTCTCGTGAACAAGACCAAAAAACCATTGAAAGTGCGCAGGAACAAACCGACAACCGCAACGAAAACACCGCCATCGCCCATTCAGACCGCTGAAGCCGGCCATGAGCGTATCCAGAAAATTCTGGCCCAAGGTGGGCTGGGATCACGCCGGGAAATTGAATCCTGGATCAGTGCAGGACGCCTGCTGCTCAATGGCGCACCGGCAAAATTGGGCGAGAAACTGGTACCGGGCGACCATCTGGAACTGGATAATCAAGTGGTGCATTGGGAGCGCTTTGGCCAGCAACAGACACGGGTGTTGATTTACCATAAGCCTACCGGTGAGGTGGTCAGTCGCAAAGACCCGGAAGGACGACCGGTGGTGTTTACGCAGTTGCCTAAATTGAAAACCGGGCGTTGGATTGCGGTCGGACGTCTGGACATCAATACCTCCGGGCTGCTGATTCTGACCAACAATGGCGAGTTAGCCAATCAACTGATGCACCCATCCAATCACTTTGATCGAGAATATGCAGTCAGGGTGTTGGGCGAAATCGAGGATGCGGTACTGACAAAATTACGCACCGGCGTGATGCTGGAGGATGGCCCGGCCAGGTTCAGCGATATCCGCTTTTATGGTGGCGAAGGCGCTAACAAGTGGTATCACGTTGTGGTCACCGAAGGCCGCAACCGCTTGGTTCGACGGCTTTGGGAATCGCAATCGATTCAGGTCAGTCGGCTGATTCGGGTGCGCTTTGGCTTACTGGTACTGCCTAAAGGCCTGAAAGCACATGCCTTTTACGAATTGTCCGAGGATGAAGTTGCGGAATTGATGAGCGCTGCGGCCAACCGGAGTGAAGATTAAGCCCTTCTGGCCCGGCCCTTCATACTGGCAAATCAACTCATTTCATCAGAACCGGCAGCGCTTAACGACAGATAAACAATCAGGAGCAAATCATGGAACATGGCTTATTTATTGTGGCGGCATATTTGATCGGATCTTTATCAAGCGCCATTATTGTATGCAAGATCATGGGCTTGCCCGACCCACGCGAACAAGGCTCAGGCAATCCCGGGGCCACCAACGTGTTGCGCCTGGGCGGCAAAAAAGCTGCAGGCATTACCTTACTGGGCGACCTGGTCAAAGGGCTGGTGCCGGTTTTTCTGGTGCACCTTTACGGCGTGCCAGACAGCACGCTGGCGCTGGCCGGGCTGGCGGCATTTTTCGGGCATTTATACCCGGTTTTTTTCGGTTTTCGTGGCGGCAAGGGGATGGCCACATCGGTGGGCATATTGATGGGTTTTAACTGGGTGCTGGGTTTTGCCGTGATGGGCACCTGGACGTTGATTTACAAAGTGGGACGAATTTCCTCGCTGGCAGCGGTGCTGGCCTCTATTCTGGCACCGCTGTATGCGTGGTGGTGGCTGGCCAATCTGCCTTTGACCCTGGCCACTTTGGTGATGACGGTGGTGGTGCTCTGGCGGCATCGCTCCAATATAAAACGCTTGCTGGATGGTACCGAAACCTGAGCCGTGCTTGCTGCGATTGAGGCCGAGCATGGCTTCTACAAACCTCAACAGGCCCTAGCAGCCGGCATCAATGCCAATGCGCTGGGGCAACCATTGTTGTAAAAACTCCAGGAAGGTGCGCACTTTCGCGGACAGGTATTTTCGGTGCGGATAAATAGCATAGATTTCCAGCGGCGGCAGGCAAAAATCTTCCAGAACCGGCTGTAATTTACCTTTTTCAATATCCTTGCCGACGATGTATTTAGGTAACATCACCAAGCCTAAGCCACTAATGGCCGCGGTGCGAATGGTGTCAGCAACATTGGATTGCATGCGTCCTGATACTTTAATCGACTGGAACTGGCCGGTATCACTCTTGAAGCGCCACTGATTGCGTGGCGGAATGGCCCAGTTCACCAGGCAGCTGTGGTCGGCCAAATCTTCTGGCGTTTGTGGCCGGCCATGGCGAGCAAAATAATCAGGCGCACCACACACCGTCAATATCGAGCTGGCTAAAGGCCTGGCAATCAGGCTGGTATCATCCAGTGCGCCCAGGTGAATGGCCATATCGACGCCCTCTTCAATCAAGTCCGCCATATTGCCTTGTAAGATGATTTCTACCGATAGCTCAGGATATTGATGCATGAACTCACTCAGCGCCGGTGCAATGTGCATCGCGCCGATGACTTGTGGCGAACTGATTTTCAACAAGCCGCGCGGCTCCTGTTGTAAATGCGTGATCGCCGCTTCCATTTCTTCAATATCCTCCAGCACCTGCTGGCAACGCTCCAGATAAGATGCTCCGGCCTCAGTCAAGCTCAGGCTGCGCGTGGTACGGTTAAACAAGCGGGTGTTCAGATGGCTTTCCAGATAGGAAATATGTTTAGTGACCATGGCCCTGGAAATATCGAGTTCGCGAGCGCCGCCGGCAAAACTGCCTGCTTTGGCCACGCGAATAAAAACATTCATGCTGGCGAGTCTGTCCATACGTTAGGTTCTCTGTATTAAACTTGGCGGTGCGCCAGGTTCGGGGTTAAAAAAATTCCGCCGCATGCACCTTGTCAAAGTGATGTTTGTCCGATAGATGCCCTGCTTCGAGCAACTGCCGGTAATAGCATACCTGGTCGCGACCATGTTGCTTGCCATGATATAGGGCCTCATCAGCCTCACTGATGACATCCGCAGGTGATGGCTGTTGATCGATTTGCACAAATCCGATAGTGACAGTGATGTGGTTGATTTGCGGAAAGTCATAGGTTGCAACCTGCGTTCGCAAACGCTCTAGCGCTTGCTGGGCATCGCTTGCTTCAGGCGCCGATAATAGCAAGACAAATTCTTCACCTCCATAACGAAAAATCCGATCCACTTCACGCAATATCCCTGAGGTCATCAAGCGCGCCACCAGAATCAGCACTTCATCGCCATAAACGTGACCATAGTTGTCATTGATGGCTTTGAAAAAATCAATGTCCAGCAAGGCGCACCAATAACAGGCGGTTTCAGAACGGCGGCGCAAGTCATCCTCGGTGGCATTGATCGGTAGCGCTTTTTGTTGGCTTAAAATTGCCGTGATTTCATCATCCAGCGTTTCCCGATTATAAAGCCCGGTCAGCTTATCTCGCTGCGCTTTATCAATGATGTTCAGAAAATTGCCATAAACCTGGCTCATGCCTTGAATAACCTGTTGCGGCATCGCATCTAGCCGCGAGCCTGTGTACACCAGCACCGCCTGCAGTTCATTTGACCGATCCAGAATCGGAAACAAGACTCGTTGCGAAAGGTCGTCAGCATCCAAAATGACAATCCGGGGTTGTTCCACTTGCTGAACTAAGGCTTGAGCAAGCGGGTCATCAACCGTCTCTGTGGAGGTCACATTCAGCGACGAGTCTGGACGCAAAACGCTGTACAGCAAAAATTCAGCCACATCGCGCCGTTGCTGCACACTGAACAGTTGCAATAGCGAGCAGGGGAATAATTCCACCAGACTGCGCAGAAAGGCATGATCTAGTAAATAACGGTCATGATGTCGGGTGGTCTCGGCAAGGCCGTTAACCACTTTTATGCTGATCTCAAACACTCGGATTTCCTGCTAGGCCAGACCGGGCGTGATAGCCGATGGTGCCTTGTTGGCTTTGAACGGATAGTGTGCTTTGCGCATGGGAACGGGAATATCAATGAGGCATTTTCGCTCACGGTTGCGGCCACTATTTTAAGTTATTTCTTATCAGTTAACAATCTGTTGCGATTGATGCCTATTGTTAATTTTTAAGCCTGACTGTATAGTCTTTTCTGTGTCAAATTCAGGCGATGAATTCAGACACCTCCTGGTGTAGTACCCATCAAGCAGTTTCCCTCCTCACATCACTCTGCTTGATTCCTCTCAGCCGCCTTCTTGGGCGGCTTTTTTTTGCCCGTTGGTGAAATCTGTCACCAGTTCTTGTAACGCCACGATGACTTCCTGTTCTGGTAAATCTTGCAGCTGCGTCGCCAGATGCGCGACCCTGTCCAGCCAGGCGCGCGGCTCCTGACAGCGCCGTGCTTTCACTTTGAATAATTTGGCATAACCTGAAGGTTCGATTTGCTCGTTGGGATGATGCAGGGTTTCATGCAGCTTTTCACCGGGCCGCAACCCGACATATTGGATGTCGATATCGATACCGGGCCGCTTGCCACTTAGGCGGATCATTTGTTCGGCCAGATAGCGGATTTTGATCGGTTCACCCATGTCCAGCACGAAAATCTCTCCGCCTTGGCCGATGGTTGCGGCTTTCATGATCAATTGGCAGGCTTCGGGTATAGTCATGAAATAGCGGGAAATATCGGGATGGGTAACGGTGATCGGGCCACCTTGGCGGATTTGTTTGCGAAACAACGGTACCACACTGCCGGCGGAATCGAGCACGTTACCAAAGCGCACGGTCATAAAATGTGTACCGCCTTGCAAGGACAGGTGCTGACAGTAAATTTCCGCAGCTCTTTTGGTGGCCCCCATGACGCTGCTGGGCTGCACCGCTTTATCGGTGGAAATCAGCACAAAACGCTCAACCTTAAGCGCCAGCGCCGCATCGGCCAGACGCATGGTACCAAGCAGATTGTTATGCACGGCTTCACGGGCCTGATGTTCCAGCAGTGGTACATGCTTATAGGCGGCGGCATGGAACACCACCTGTGGCTTAAAGGTCTGCAATACGTTGTGAACGGTACGCGCATTGGTGACATCGCCCAAAATAGCTTGATGACGCAGCTGCGGAAATTGCTGGCTCAACTCGGCATCGATGCTGTACAAGTTATATTCCGACTGATCGAGCACCACCAAAAGCCCCGGCTCCACCCGGGCCAGCTGTTTGCACAGCTCCGAACCGATCGAGCCGCCACCTCCGGTCACCAGCACCGTTCGACCTTTCAGCCGCGTGCAGATCAGCTCCCAATCCATGGCTACCGGCTCACGGCCTAAAATGTCTTCAATGGAAACATCACGCAGTTTATCGCCCAGAATTTGCGTGGACAGCAGATTCTTTACCGAAGGCAGGGTCAGAAAAGGCAGGCCGGACTGTTCACAACGCTCGACGATGGCGCGCATTTGCGCATCATTGGCCGATGGCACCGCAATCAGCAGAATTTCCGCATTCAGTTTGCGTATGTATTTATCGAGCCGATCGACTGGCCCTAGCACGCGGATGCCGCGAATATCGCTGTGGCGTTTTCTTAAGTTGTCATCCAGAAAGCCGACCGGGATATAACCCGAATCGTTGTGTCGAAGCAGATCCCGCGCCAGCATTTCACCTGCGCTACCGGCGCCGATAATCAGCGCCCGTTTGCCGCTGCGTTCGTGCATCACATATTCTTTGAAAAACCGGTAGCAAAAGCGTGGTATGCACAGCAACAGCAACAATAGCAATAAATACAGCGGCAGTACCGCACGCGGTACGCCATACATACGATCATAAAGGAAAAAACTGACCGTGATCAACACCAGCCCCAACAACGCGGCCTGCGCGATGCGTATCAAATCAGGCATGGAGGAAAACCGCCATACCCCCCGATACAGCCCCAGCGCCCAGAATACCGAACCTTGAATCAGCACGACATAGGGCAAATCCTGCTGCAAATGGGTGGCAAAGAATTTCGGCAAGGTCTCCAGGTTAAAGCGCAGCCAGTACGCGCCCGACCAGGCCAGGGTAACCATGAACAGGTCATGGACAAACACAGTCAGACGGGAGCGGAATTTGAATCTCACGATCGTGTCTCGACGGCAAGATGGCCGGCGCGTAAATACCACGCCGCCACGGTTAAAGGGAGAAGCGCCAGCACGGTCAGTTCGACCCGGCTGTCCGGATAATGCCCAACCAGCCACGCCATTGGCAACAGCCAGCCCAGATTCAGCGCCCAATACCCCCATAAGACAGCCACCGCGCCAAAGCGCCGGGCGGCTTTTTGGTAGCCGTGCAAATTATGCGCCCGATACCAGACCTGCCCGGTCGCCATGCGCACCACGAGCGTGATACTGGCATCCACCCAAAAGCCGGCGCTCAGGATCAGCCCCTGATAAGCATACAGGTTATCGTACAGCGCCGCTTCCAACACGGTCAGTGCCAACGCAAAGCCCAAAAAGCCGCTGCCGACATCACCCAGAAAAATTTTAGCCGGAGGCCAGTTCCAGAATAAAAAGCCCGCGCTCGCAGCGGCGATCAGGCCTGCCTGAGTGCTGAGCATTAGGTGATCGTGGCTCAGCAACACGCTCAGCGAGGCACCGAAAAACACCGCCTCGGAACCGGCCAGGCCATCGATACCATCCATAAAGTTGAACAGATTCAACGCCCACACCAGCACCAGAAGCAACGGTGCCAGTGCCAGCCAGGGCAAAGGCAGTAGCAGCAGCGCCGCCACGGCACACAGGCCGTGCACCAACAAACGCTTGGTCGCTGCGACATGACCATGATCGTCCAGCCAGCCAACCCAGGCGATCGGTAGTCCGGCCCACAGCGGCCAGAAAGCAGCGTTGTCATGATAAGCCAGGCCAAGAACGCAGAAAATAGCCAGCACCACCGCCAAGCCTGCGCCGCGCGGGGTGGCCGCTTGATGCGCGCTGCGCGCATTAGGTCGGTCCAGCAGCTTATGACGGGCATAGTGAAAGACGCCGGCAATGCCGAAACCGGACAATAACAGTGCCGCCATCAGCGCAGACACGTTCAAGGTGGCCATGGTCTACCGCCTTGCCGATACCAGGTCACCGTGTCAGCCAGTTGCGTTTCAGCGGAATAAGGTGGCTGCCAGCCCAAACGCTGTGTCGCTTGATCTGTCGACACCGCCAATGAAGCGCACAAACGCTGCTCCAGTGTGCTGGGTAACAGTGCCTGTAACACAACACGCGGCAACGGCCACACCGGAGCATGAACGCCTTGCGCCCTGGCCAGTGCTTGATACAGAGCGCCGGTACTCCAGGTTTCCCGGTCGGCAACCAGAAAGGTTTGCCCGGCGGCATCAGGATGAGTGAGGCAGCGTTGCAGAAAAGTGGTCAAATTTGCCAAGCCGATCAGGCTGCGTTGATTGTGGATTTTGCCCAATGGCAGCGGCAAACCGCGCCTGGCCCAGCGCAGCAATTGGAGAAAATTGGCCTTCACGCCCGGCCCGTAGACCAGCGGTGGACGCACCACCACGACCTCAAGTCCGGTTGCCTCGGCCACCTGCCAGACCGCCTGCTCCGCCGCCCATTTCGAGCGTGCATAAGCATCGTCCGGACGGGCGGGATCGGTTTCCCGAAACGGTTGCCCCGGAATGCTGGACTCGCCATGGATTTTTACTGTACTGACCAGCAGCAAACGCCGGACGCCCAGCGCCGCCGATTGCTCGGCCAAGGTCAGCGTGGCCTGATGATTGATACGCCAATAATCCGCCTCACTCAGTCGCCCACGTTGATCATGCACGGCAGCGGCCAGATGCACTACGGCTTGACAATCCTCAAGCGCCACGCGCCAGTCGGTGTCAGAGCCAAGTTCGCCGGTTACAACGCTTGGCCATGGCGTGGCCTGAGGCCCGCACCGAACCGCGGCCCGCACGGCAAAGCCTTGCTCATGCAGCAGCCGACATAACGCCGAACCCACCATACCAGTGGCACCGGTGACCAGAATACGAGGCGCGGCCATAGTATCAGGCCTTGGGCAGGGTCACTCCGACCTGGCCTTGGTATTTACCGTTCCGGTCGCGATACGAGGTTTCACAAATCTCATCAGCCCCTAAAAACAGCATTTGCGCAACCCCTTCATTGGCATAGATTTTAGCCGGCAAGGGGGTGGTGTTGGAAAATTCCAGGGTTACATGGCCTTCCCATTCCGGCTCTAGTGGCGTGACATTGACGATAATGCCGCAGTTATGCACAAAAACGCCGGCCTCAAGGGCAAAATTCCCGGCTTCAGGCACGGTCAGGCAATAAACATCGTGGTCACCCGGCAGCTCTCGCAAGCCGGTCACCTGGTGATTGCGGTACTGACCCGGCGCCATGACTTCGGGGAAACGGCGCCGCGCTGGTAGGCCACCAGCCAGCGGCGGCGCGCTATTCGGCAACGGGCGTCGGGGCAGATGCCGCGGCTCGTGCATCATGTCAGCGTACGGGTTATTATCGATAGCGTGCGGTTGCGCTCCCGTGATAGCCGGGTTTAGTTGATGTCGGAGCGCCCGCTCTTCAACCAGCCGCCGGGTGGGGTAAAAATGGCCATTCAACGGCTGGTAAACGCTTTCATAGCCCTGTTTCAGATCTCGATAAAGCGGCATCAATGAAGCGCCGGGTCGCAACTTGGCAGCTGGCAGGTAATGTCCGTCACGCATCAGAAATTGATGATCCGGTGTCGCGCAAATCGTTGCACCATTGTCGAGCTGAACTTCCACCAAGGCGTCGCGCCCGATATAGCGAGGCGCTTTAAGCAACGTAACGATCAAGCGCCCGGATGGCGCGATACTGTAGCCCCAAAACATTTCGCCTGACTCCGCCCGCCGAGCCATGTCCGCCAGGGTTGGTGCCGTGCCATCGACTAAAGCAACCCGGGTATCGCCACGAAAACAGCGGGCGTAGGTTGATTTGCCCAGGCAAATCACCAGAACATCGCGCGGAATCCGGAACAATTCCACCGTGCGCGCCAAGGCAAAGGAATTTGGTGGGATAATACAGACATCGGAGCTGACATCGACAAAACTGGCCGCGCTGAAATTTTTAGGATCGACAATCGCGGAATTGATATTGGTGAAAATTTTGAATTCGGTAGAGCAACGTACATCATAGCCATAGCTGGATGTGCCATAGGAAATGACTTTACCTTGCTCATGACTGCGTATCTGGCTGTCCGCGAAAGGCTCGATCATGCCGTGTTCACGCGCCATGCGTTTGATCCAAAGATCGGATTTGATGCCCATAAATTAAAGATGATAATTGATTTCAAGGTCAGCAGCGCGGTTTGTTAAGGTCATAAGGCCGCGCTGCCGTGCCAAGCGCTAACGATGCCACCGTTAAGCACAATTGATTATTGTAAACCCAAACCGCGTGCCTCGGTTGTAACATTGGCGACTCTGGCAACGCGACACTTTTATGCAATCGACGTTGAAATTTTTGCCATGCGCGTATCCCGACTGTATTTACCTCAACCCTTGACGCTGGGCCAGCCGGTGCCACTGGATCAGGAACAGCAACATTACCTAAGTCATGTGCTGCGCCTGAAATCGGGGGCGGCGCTGGTGGTTTTTAACGGTGATGGCGGCGAGTATCAGGGGCAGGTGCAGTTCAGTGGCCGTCGCCACGCCAGCGTCATGCTGACCGAGCATCGCCCTGGCCAGGCCGAATCCCCCTTGACGGTGAAGCTTGGCCTGGTGATCAGCCGAGGTGAACGCATGGATTATGCCTTGCAAAAATCGGTGGAGCTTGGCGTTACCTCGGTCACGCCGTTGACCAGCGAGCGTTGCGTGGTGAAGCTTGATGAAGATCGGGCACAAAACCGTCTGGCGCATTGGGATAAAATTGTGCAACATGCCGCCCAACAGTCTGGACGCACGCTTAAGCCGGTCTTGCATCCGATCATGGCCCTGCCCGATTGGCTGGACAGACAAAGCGGAACGCGGGTGTTTCTTGACCCGGAAGCATCCGCCAGCCTGCCCGAGCTGGGCCAGGCCGTGCGCGAGCTGACCTTGCTGTCCGGCCCGGAGGGTGGCTTCAATGGCGATGAGCGGCACCTGGCCATCGCCCATGCCTTCATGCCAGTACGTCTGGGCAGTCGCATTTTGCGTACTGAAACGGCGTGCGTCGCGGCATTGGCCGCCGCGCAAACCTTATGGGGAGATTTTCGTTGATGCGGATTTGGGTCATGCTGGCGCCGTTCGCGGTGCTGCTGGCCGTGGTCAGCTTGGCCGCATTGCTGGGATTTGGCCTGTTCGTGGCGCTGGATGGGCAAGTGCCGCTGGAAACCTTGGTCAGCAAAACCGGCAAGGTTTTGCTGGTGCTGAGTATCTGGCCACTGATGCGAGGGTTGACGCTGACCTGGGCCGATTTAGGCTGGCGCAATGGCATGTGCTTGCGCCGGCAACTGTTGCGCGGCCTGGGGTTGGGCCTTATCACGTTGCTGCCGGTATTGGTGTTATTGATCGCGCTGGGCGTGCAGGTGGAGGACCCGGATACTCAGCCTGAGTGGTCGTGGTGGTTGAGCAAGACCGCCTTGACCTTATTGCTGGCGATATTGATTTCACTGGCCGAGGAGCCCGTGTTTCGCGGTGTATTGCTGGCGGCGCTGCGCGCCCGGATGTCGGTGGTGACGGCAATTATGGTCAGTGCGTTTTATTATGCCCTGCTGCATTTTATGAAAACGGATATGATACTGCCAGCCGAACAAGTGCATTGGTATAGTGGCTGGCTGTTGTTTCAGGATGCGCTGGCCCATTTGTCGCAACCGGATATACGCATGCCGTTTCTGGCGCTGTTTGCGGTGGGGGTCTTTCTGGGCTTGGTGCGGGTGATCTGGCCGGGCGGCCTGATGCTGTGTATCGGTTGTCATGCCGCCTGGGTGTGGCAGATTAAACTGACCAAAGTTTTCTTTGACGTGGATGCTAACGCCCCTTATTACTTTCTGGTCAGTGCCTATGATGGCGTGATCGGGCCGCTGGTGTTTGTCTGGCTAAGCCTGGCCAGCCTGGGCCTGGCTTGGCACCTGCTCGTTAGCAAAACCTGAAGATGCCTCGACATATTTTGAACGGATATTTTTTGTCACCCACTTCCAGGTCTGGTCTATATGAGCACTTCTCCTGCCCCCCGACAAACACTGCTGATTGTCGATGACGCACCAGAAAATTTACGACGGCTGGGCGAAATTCTTGCGCCCCACTATGCTGTCAAGGTCGCCAGCCGTGGCCAGACCGCGCTGGCTATCGCGCAAATGGAGCCTGTTCCGGATTTGATTCTGCTGGACATTCTGATGCCGGACATGGATGGTTATCAGGTGTTGGCTGAATTGCGCCAACATCCTGAAAGCATGGCGATCCCGGTTATTTTTGTCAGCGCTCTCGATGACACGCAAGACGAGGCACACGGCTTATCCCTAGGCGCGGTGGATTATATTACCAAGCCCTTGAAACCGGCGATTGTCTTGTCCAGGGTTAAAACACATCTGGAATTAAAACACGCCAGAGACCACATTGAACGGCAAAATCAGTGGTTGGAAGCGGAGATTGAACGCCGTATGCGTCAGAATCTGATGATTCAGGATGTCAGCCTGCGGGCTTTGGCCAGCCTGGCCGAAGCCCGCGACATGGAAACCGGCGCGCATATTCTGCGCACGCAAGGCTATGTGCGCTTATTAGGTGAGTTATTGGCGCAACAGCCGCGCTTTAGCCAGCAGCTCAATGCCGAAACCATCGCTTTATACGCCAAGGCTTCACCTTTGCATGATATTGGCAAGGTCGGCATTCCCGACGCCATTTTGCATAAACCTGGCAAGCTTAACGCTGAGGAATGGGCGATTATGCAAACGCATGCGCAATTAGGTGCCGATGCCATCTGGCGCGCCATTGCCCATGAGCCGGACCGCGAGGGGCTATTATTTTTATACACCGCCATGGATATTGCCCGCTATCATCATGAACAATGGGATGGTTCCGGCTATCCTGAAGGCTTGCGGGGCGAGTCGATTCCGCTGGCTGCCCGGTTGATGGCGCTGGCTGATGTGTTCGACGCACTGATCAGCAAGCGTGTGTATAAACCCGCGTTTACCTTCGATGACGCATTTGCGCTGATAGAACAAGGGCGGGGACGCCATTTCGACCCTACGGGTGTGGCGGTGATGTTGGCGCATCGCGAGGCGTTCATCGCCATTGCCGAGCGTTATCGGGAATTACCCGCCCAGCCAGCGCCCAAGGTCTGATATGCGCTCATCTCCAGTATCCCTGACCCGACGCCAGCTATTGCGCTGGGCGGCCGCAGGGATGACTGGACTTGGCGCTTGGCCTGGCTGCACCCAGCCGCCGCTGCGCGTGGCCATTCAACCCTGGAGTGGCTATCAATTCATGCTCCAGGCTTTTCGCTCTCACGAGTATGATCCGAGGCGAATTCAGATTTACCCCACCACCGGCACACTGGCTTCATGGGTCATGTTGCGGCAGGGCGAGGTTGATGCTGCGGCGTTGACGCTGGATGAAGTGTTGCGCTTGCGGGCAGATGGCCTGGATGTGGTCGTGGTGCTGATTTTTGACATTTCCGCAGGCGCGGACATGGTGTTGTCGCGGCCAGGCATAACGCATCTGGCGGCGCTGCAAGGGCGGCGCGTGGCCAGCGAAAACACAGGGGTGGCCGCAATTCTGTTACATCAGGCCCTGGCCAGTGCCGGGCTGGATCTCGCGCAAGTCAACTGGCAGGAAATCGGCACTGATCATGTAGCCGCCTGGCGGCAAGGCGGCCTGGACGCGATTGTCAGTTATCATCCGTCAGCGCGGCAATTACGCGCACTGGGCTTACAGGTGCTATTTGATTCCCGGCAAACGCCGCTACAGATTATCGATGTTTTGGCAGTGCGCAGAAGCGCCCTGAGCCGCCACGCCGCAGCCCTGACGCAGCTCATTGCCGGACATTTTCGCTATTTACAGGCCTGGCATACGCGGCGCATCGATATGCTGTATCAATTATCGCCCTGGCTGGAGGTACCGCCCGAACAAGTGCCCTATGCCTACCAATGGCTGGATTTACCGGATTTGTTGGCCAATCGTGATTATTTGAATGAGCCTGAGGCATTGCTTCAGGCCATGCACGCCATGACCGAAGCACTCGCTGCCAAAGGCTGGCTTAACGCGGCGCCGGGTCAGCCTGAAACCTTATTAACCGCATCCTTGCTGCCAACCTTGCGTTGATGATGAAAATTCGCTGCTGTGTTCTGTTATTTCTGATCAGTTTTCAGCTGCCGGCACAAGACCTTGCGCCTTTGCATGTCGGCAGCCTGGTCGCTGACCGCCTGGAGCGCGAACAAATCGCCTGGCAAGCTTTGGAAGATTATCTTAAAGCAGTGCTGCAGCGCCCGGTTAAGGTGGACGTTTATCACTATGAAGCCTTGGAACAGGCGCTGCAACGCCGGGCGGTTGATGTTTTGATAACCAATGGCACGCATTATTTAGCGCATAAGCATCGCGCCGGTTTGTCAGCGCCTGCGGCCAGCCTGGTGCGTGTGTCACAGGAAGGGCGTCCGGTGTTTGGCGCCGCCGGTACGGTGCTGGTCAGGCAGGAGCGTTCGGACTTGCAACGCTGGCAGGATTTGTCGGCGCGCCGCATCGCCAGCACCGGCACTTACGCTTTGCGTCACTATCAGGCCCAGGCCTATCAATTTGCCACGGCCACCGGCAAGTTACCTAACTTTCAACTACAGCAAACTCTATCGATTGCCGACAGCCTGAACGCGGTACTGACCGGCGGCGTGGACGCAGCCTTCGTGCCTGCCGGCGCCTTGGAAAGGCTGCGTCAACACGATGCCGAGGCGGCGCAACAATTGCGTGTACTGACGCCTGTCACCCGGACAGAATTTCCCTATCAAACCTCGACGCCGATTTATCCCGAACGTCTGGTGGCCATGCTGCCTCAGGTCGATGACTTGTGGGCAAGAAAAATCACTGCTGCACTGCTAATGCTGCCGGAAAACGAGGCGCGGGCAATGGGCATTTATGGCTTTACCTTGCCTTACGACTACACCGCGCTTGAGGATTTGCTAAGAGCATTACACCTGCCGCCGTACCAGCATCCGGCGCAGGTGTCTCTGGCGCAGGTTTGGCGTGACTATCACTATACCATCGTCGGTTTGTTAGCGGCATTGACGCTGATTGTTGGCTTGTTGTTGATGACGTTCCAGCACGCGCAACGTTTGCACAAGGCGCGCACCTTGTTGGCGCGAAGCCATCAACAACTGCAAACCGAACGGCTGTGGCTGGAATCGTTGCTGGATCATATTCCGGGGCTGGTGTTTTTCAAAAATCCCGACGGTGCATTTACGTTTTGCAATCGTGGTCTGGAGGCGCTGTTAGAGTGTCCGCGCCAACAGGTTATGGGTAAAACCGATGAGGATTTCTTTACCCCTGAACAAGCCGAGCAATTTCGCGCCCATGACCAGCAGGTCATGTCGGGTGCAGCCGCGCTCAACAACGAGGAATGGATTACGGTCGCCGATACCGGGCCGCGTTTGTTTTACACCAGCAAAGTGGCGATTCGTGATGCCTTAGGCCAGGTGCAAGGCGTGTTAGGCATCAGTCAGGACATCACCGAGCTAAGGCAGGCGCAACAAGCCTTACAGCTGCGTGAGCTGGATTATCGCAGCGCCATTGAAACCTCGCCGGATGGCTTTTTGATGGTCGATAGTCAAGGCTATATTCTGCAGGTCAATCAGGCCTATTGCCGGTTATCGGGTTATCAGGCCGAAGCATTGGTGGGCCGGCATATAGCCACTCTTGATGTCGATGATGAGCAAGCGGTTAATATCCAGATGGAGCGAATCAAAAGCTGTGGCCAGATTCATTTCGAACGTCGTCACTTAAGCCGGGACGGGGGCACCTGGCTTGCCGATGTCATGGTCAGTTATGTACCGGCGCACGGTGGTCGCTTTTATTGCTTCTTGCGCGATATGACCGAGCAAAAGCAGCTGGCCGAACAAATGCGCATTCTGTCGCTGGCGGTGGAGCAAAGTCCGGCCAGCATTGTGATCACCGACCTGGATGCGCGCATCGAATATGTCAACCAGGCGTTTCAGAACAATACCGGCTACAGCTTCGAGGAGGTTCGTGGTAAAAATCCGCGCATTCTGCAATCCGGCAAAACCGCAGCGCATCAATATGACACTTTATGGACCAATCTGGTTAATGGCAAGCCGTGGCATGGCGAGTTGCTTAATCGACGCAAGGACGGTTCAGAATATATCGAACTCGCGCACATGGCGCCGGTACGTCAGGCCAATGGCGCAATCAGTCACTATCTGGGCATTAAGCAGGACATCACCGAACAAAAACGTATCGAGCAAGAATTACAGCAGTATCGCGAACATTTGGAGGAGCGCGTCAGGCGGCGTACCGAGGAATTAGAACAGGAGCGGCAACGCGCTGAAGCCGCTAATCAGGCCAAAAGTATTTTCCTGGCCAACATGAGTCATGAAATCCGCACGCCCATGAATGCCATCGTCGGTTTCTCGCATCTGCTCGCACAAGAAACCGCCGAGGCAAAAACCCGCGAACGCCTGGCCAAGATTATCGATTCCGGCAAACACCTGCTGGGCATTATCAACGACATTCTGGATTTATCAAAAATCGAAGCCGAGCGCCTGGTGCTGGAGCAGCAGCCATTCAATCTGTTGAGTTGTGTAGACCATGCCATCAGCCTGATGAGCGAGCGCATGGCAGCTAAGGGTTTACAGTTCAGCGCCGAGCTTGATGATCAGCTGGCCAGCCTCTGGCTGCTGGGCGATTCGGTGCGTTTCAACCAAATCATCATTAACTTTTTGAGCAATGCTTGCAAATTTACCGATCAGGGCCAGATTGTTTTGCGTGCCTTACTGCTCAGCCAGAACGAACAAACAGTCAGCGTGCGCCTTGAAGTCACCGACACCGGCATTGGCATTGCCGCCGATCAGCAACAGGCCATATTTGAGCCATTTCAGCAAGGCGATGTCAACACCGGGCGCTTGTATGGCGGTACCGGCCTTGGCCTGGCCATCAGTCGCCGTCTGGCGCGCATGATGGGCGGTGAGGTTGGGGTGGTCAGCACGGTGGGGCAAGGCAGTAGATTCTGGTTGCAAGCGACTTTACCGATCACCACCCGGCCGGAGCCGGTGATGGCCCTCTCTGACGGCCCCCCGCTCGGCGATGCCCGAGTGTTGTTGGTCGAGGATAATGCCTTGAATCAGGAAGTGGCGCTGGCCTTGTTGCAGCGCCTTGGCCTAGCCGTCGATAGCGCCGATAACGGCCAGCAAGCCATCGACAAGGTCAAACAGCATCATTACGACTTGGTGCTTATGGATTTATTGATGCCGGTACTGGATGGCCTCAAGGCAACGCAGGCGATTCGGCAATTGCCTACAGGCAAAACGCTGCCGATTATTGCCTTGACCGCCAATGCTTTCGCAGAGAGCCGGCAGCGCTGCCTGGATGCTGGAATGAACGATTTTTTGACCAAGCCTATCGACCCCGAGCAACTGCAACAGATGTTGTCTGCCTGGTTGCCCAAGGCGCAGGTCAAAGTGCCTAAAAAGCCGGTCGAGATCAAGGACAAGGATGAGCGCGGCTCGGAGTGCTTTGACCCTGAACGCGGCTTACGTTATTTTGCCGACGATCACACGCTTTATCAAAACACCTTGCGGCGCTTTATCGAACGGCATCAAAACGCCGTCGAGCCGATGAGTCAGGCTTGGCGGCAGCGCGATTGGGAGACCTGTCAACGCCTGGCGCACACCCTGAAAGGCCTGGCCGCCACCGTGGGCGGAGAGGCCGTGCGTCAACAAGCGTCGGCGGTTGAAAAGGCCTGCGCCAGGCAACAGCCGTTTAACGATGCCCTGCTGCACAGCCTGGCACAGGCATTAGCGCAATTATGCCAGGTTATTGCCGATTATTTGCCTGCGCCTAAAGCCTCACCCCACGCGATAGCGCCGCTGCCTGCCGAACAATTACAACCTCTGGCGCAGCAGCTTGAACAGGCTTTGGCCGGTCATGATTTACAAGCGCTGACACTTTGGCAAAGCCTGCGCGAGGGCTTACCCAAGCAGTCATCTGCAGCAAAGGTGCAGGCGCTGGATCACGCAATCGACAATTTTGATTTTGCCCAGGCGTCAACCTTGCTGGCAGATTTTCAGGCGCTGTTGTCAGATCAGCGTTCACAGCCATAACAGAGCAGCTTTATTCTGGCTACGCTGCTGCCTCTTCTGGCCTAAGCCGCTTGACCTCAATCCCCCTGTTTTCAAGCGGGTGTCGTAACAGCGAATCGTCGTTCAAACGCGGTGCCGGAGCGCTCCCGTCAAAGGACGCCGTGAATACATCCATCCGTGTAGACGCTGTGCCAACATCCTAAGCTGGCACAGCCTTTGCCGAACACCCCGAGACACTTAACTCGAAGCGCTCAGTCATTGACCGGCCCCGGCCTATCCCCTCCCTTAACAAAGAAGGGTTAGGGGGGCAGACTGCGAACCGTTATTATTCAATCCTCTTGAGCACTATCCTGGGAGCATTGGGAGCTGAATAATGACGCTTGAAAAGCTTATCAGAAATCATTTTCCAGGATAGCCTGGGTGCGGCGGCAAATTTCCCGGCCGTAATCGGTCCATTCGCCCTGACCCCAATACCGGTAACAACTGGTTTGTGAGCTCAGCAGGTGATAAAGCGCGTTGTTGAACTCGGTTGAGTTTTTATCAACTCCCGGTTTTAACGCTTTTTCATTGAACACGCTGCTGGCGTGCTCCATGGCACTGAGCACATCGTCATAACCTTTAACCCAGGACAGATCGTTGGTCCAACTGCCGCCATCCATGTGAAACTGATGGTCTTCTTTCTTAAGCTGTTCAATGACCTGGTTGACTTTCTCCGAACCGGCGCCGGGCTTGACGTTATCCCAGATTTGCTTTTGCTTGACCGGCTGCACCGCTGGAAAATCCTGCTCGGTCAGGCCGATGCTGAATAAATATTCCAGATATTCGGAAATATTGACCAAAGGCGTCTGGCTGCCGCTGGCCATGCGGGTGGCTTCCTGAAACTTGGGCGGAAATTCGTTCATCATCACGCCACCGTTTTCGCCATCGGCGATTTGCGTGACCACCGGCGGAATTGATTTGCCGGCCAGGGTTTGTCGGCCCAGGCCTTGCGCTTCATAAAAGGGTTGCATCTGCGCCACCAGCTTGGTGTCGCTGCCCTGGGTTTTGATAATGGCAATGATTTCGGCCTCTTCGCCGTCGGCATTTTTGCACACCAATCGATGCGGCAGATGCGGCTGACTGGAATGATGGCCACTGTCCGGCAATTCCACCGAATGCTCTTGCACCAACACCCACTGATAGCCGCAATCGCGTAAGGTCTTGACGAATTCATAGGCAACATCGGGATGGTTGGGCAAAGCCATTTCCGACGGTGAAAATCCTTTCACCCGGGCCAGCGCATCCAGGCCGTAAAGCCCTGCGAAATGATGCTGCCAGGCGATGACATGCAGGCGGTAATCCTGCACCGGTGTAGAGGGTGCTACGGCATGTCCCCAGGGTGCGCCCAGCCATTCCACGCAGCGGTTGTAATTAGCATCGCAGGTGATGGTGCGCAAATCATCCAGCACTTGCTGCTGGCCCATGCTGCGCAAACCATGGAATAAAGTGCCGGAATACTCCAGCATCACCCTGGGGCTTTTGCCTTCGTTGACCAATTGCGGAATCAGCTCGGCCATACGCCGGTAACACCATAAAAACACCGGCGCGTTGTGATTGTCGCCAATACCCTGATGTTCCATCATGTATTGCAGATTGCCGATAATACCGGCGGTTTGCAAATCACCCCCACCGGCCGGAATCAACGGCTGGTGCATATGCAAGGCCACGGCGCAAGTGCTGTTGATCGCGTTAAAATCAATATCGCTATGGGGCAGATACAACTGCTGCGGACGTTCTTTGAGGGTTTTTTCCAACAACGCCTCAGCGCCGGACAGTTGCGGGTATTCATTTCGATAAAGGTCGAGTGCGCTCATAGTCATATCCTGGCATAAAAGTTAAGAAAACAACGAGCTTAAGTCTAGCACAGGCCCAAGTAACCATTCACAGCTTGAAAAACCCCCTCTCCATCCCCTTTTGAAAAAGCGAGCAGTAGGCCGAGCAGCCTTGTCGTCCTATTCCTTTTTCCCATCGCCGCTGCGTGGGAATGCAGACAATGTACCGCCGGTTGTGCCATCCACGGTGACATAAAAATAATCCAGCCCGGACTCGGCCAGAAACGCTACGCCGTCCTGCTCCTTGAGCATGGCCATGGTGGCAAAACTGCCGGCCACCACGCATAACGGCGCATGAACCGTAACCTGGGCCAGATGAGACACCGGCCAGCCGGTTTTGGGATTGAGGATATGACCATAACGCTTACCCTCCAGCATCAGACAGCGTTCGTAATCACCGCTGGAGGCCAAGGCGCCGTGGCGTAACGGCAGGGTGAGCAACGCGCCGTCCCGGCGCGGGTGACGGATGCCGACGTGCCACGGGCTGCCATCGGTTTGCGGCCCTAATAACACTAAATCGCCACCCAGATTGATAAAGCCATGATGAAAGCCGTGTTGTCGGCATACAGCTGCCGCACGATCGACGGCGTACTCCTTGACGATACCACCGAAATCCAGCTCCATGTCCGGCGTGGTGAAGGTCAACAGCGGCTTTTGCCAGCGCAGTTTAGCCCAGCCGATGCGGGGCAAAACGTTGTCAAAGGCGGAGGCTTCAGGTTTTTGGGTCAGTTCCTTGCGCCAGACATGCCGCAACAACCCGGATGTGATGTCGAACAGCCCATCGCTGCTTCGGTAGCAGGTTTCGGCGTAATCCAGCAAACCGGCGGTTTCTTCATCCACCGAAATGGCCCCGCCTTGTTCGGCGATTCCGTTGATCTTGGATAACAAACTGTCCGCTCGGTAACGTGAATACTTTTCTTCCAGGCGGTTGACATCGGCGATCACCACCCGCGCCAGCCGATTGGCGGCAATTCGGCTTTTGCCTTGCAGACGGATTTCGCAAGGCGTGCCCATGGCGGCGAACGGATAGTGAAAAGTTCTCAGAACGAATAACTCCAGGACGCTGACAGCGCGCTTTCCCGTTCCAGCCGGAAGCCGTTAACATCATCGCCCACCGGCTGCAGCCATTCAAAACTGAACTGGTTACCGGCGAACCGGCCACCGGGTACCGACACGGTCACGCCCAAGCCAACATCCCAGAATTCACCGCCGTGGTTGGCGGGAAAGTCCATCGGCCCGGAGCGGCCGTTGAATTTATTGAAATCGCCGCGAATGGCGCCTTGCGCGCTGTACACCCCGCGCACCGTGCCCGACAGCCACGGCAACACCCGGTAACCGCCCCAGGCGGTAGCCTGCCATTGATTGCCCTGCCGGTAACCGGATTCGTTGCGGTCTTCCAAACGCTTGACTGCGCTGAGCTGAGCGCCCCACAGCCAATCTTCATAATCGCCGGTATAGGTCAGGCTGGGCAGAAAATCCCAGGTGCCCGAACCCAGCTGCATGCCGAAATGCACCAGACCGCCATCGATCTGAAACTGGCGGCGAAATTCCAGATCGACATCACCGGTGGGCGCGCTCAGGCCTAAACCTGCGTGCAGATGATGGCCGGGCGAGTCCCATAATTTCAGCAATGCCGAAACTCGGGTATCGCCGACGCCGCCGGTGGCGTGGCCGACAATGCCCTGGTGCTCGTGCACGCCGATTTGTGGCGGCGGCCGGCCATCGAGTTCGCGGATATTCATGTCCATGTCCATGAAGGTCGGCATCAGCATCAGGTTCAGCCAGTCGGTAGGCGCATACATCAGGTTGATCATGTGCATGCGCATGTTCATGTAGGTGGGCGTGAAACGGCATTTGATGGCATCGCTACAGCCGAAATTGACAATATCCAGATCAGATGCCTTACCGTTACCGTTCAGCATGTCGCCATCCTGGCTGGCATACATCAGCTTATAGCCAATCATGAACCGGTCGGCTTCGCTGATCATGTGCCCGAACATCACACCGGACGGCAAGCCATGATGGTGGTGGCTGTGACCTTGGCCATGATGCGCGTGTTCATCGGCCCCTTGCACACCTCGAAAATGCAATTGTTCCAGATTGACTTTGATGCCGGCATTGGCGACGAAAAATTCAAAATCGGCAAAGTCGTCCCGGCCGCCGCCACCGAGTTTGAAATCACCGGCCTGGGCATAGTATTCAAAGCCGGCGGAAAAGGTTAATCCACGGGTGAATTCCTTGGTCACGGTCAGCCCCGCGCTCAAGGTGCCGAAACCGGCCAGCCGGTGATCGCTGGAAAACGAATCCGGCAGTTGGTCGAAATCAAAATCAATGAATTTCGGCTGCACATTGACTTGCGTCTCATCCACCGGCGCGCCGTTGGCATCGACCAGATCGAAATTGTCATCACGGAAAAACCGCTCACCGCTGGTCGGATTGTCGGCGTTGACGAAAATCTGCCGGCCCTGGTCGTCGGTTTCGATGTCGCGGAAGTTTTGCAGACTGAGCAATTGGTTGGTGAAAAAACGGGCCTGAGACTGGGAGTAATAACGCAGCTTGGGCGTGACCGTCCAGCCCGCGCCCAAGGGCTGCTCATAATTCAGTTCAAAGGTATGAGCGTCAATGCCCCAATCATCATGCGAAAACTTGTACTGAAAATGCAGGGCCGAATCCAAAGGCTCGATGTAGTGCGCGTACTTGCCGCTGAACGCCCATTGATTGCGGGTATCGGGCCGTTGTTCCAATAATGCCCGGACATCGCCGTTCAACACCTGCGCGCCGCTGTTGAATTGCTCCGGATCGATGAAAATCACGGTCACCGCCTTGAACGGATTTTCCATGAAACCATCGCTGTGAGTGTAACCGAAAGCGGCGTCGAACCAGGCGTTTTTGCTGAGCACCTGAGTCAGGCCGAGATTGAACGCGAAATCGTTTTTGTTGCCGGTGAGAATTTCCGAACCGCCTTTGAGCAGCAGTTGATCGGCGAACGCGCCGCGGGTGACATAGGGCAGAATATCGTGATCGAGAATCGCGTAAATATCGCTGTCGGTATAACTTGCACCCCATTTCAGCGTGGTGTTTTTCTGGTTGAAATCGAACGTGCCGCTCAGGCTGCCGTAAGCCGATTCAAAATCCTTTTCGATGGACAGCCCGCCGGCGGCGGTCAGGGTCGCTTCATCCCATTCGTAAGTCAGCCGAAAGTCGCCCTGGGTGCGGGTTTCCGGCGAGGCCTCGGCCATCACATGCACCAGCTCGCTGCCATCGCCTTGCAATTGTATGTTGTTCAGGTTGTTGAGATTCAGACTATCTCGATCCAGCGCGACATTGGTATTGAGAAACGGCGAGGCGCCGGTTATGACCCGCTCGCCGCCGATATTGCGTTCAATCGGGCGATTGGGCCGCCCGGCCACCGGCGCGGTGGCTACCGGCGTGGCCCCGGACCAGGTATCCTGGGTGAAATCGAAAGCGAACTTGATCCGATCGGTGAGGCTGGCGTTAACATGACCATGCACGCTGTCCACCTCGATCGGGTTCATGTTGCTGGGCGCATCGGCCAGGTTACGCTTGCCTTCCTGGAAATGGCTGTAGTGAAACTCGGCGCTGTCTTCGGCTTTAGCGGCCAATCCCGGCAACAGCAAGGCAGCCGAGGTCAAGGCGTTCAGCGCCGACTGACAGGTTTTTCGGGATGGGGTCGGAGGCATGGTGAGTAATCGATTTGTGGCTGTATTTTATGTTGTTATCGTATCTGAAGGCCCGTGTTGCCGGTTCGCAGTTCGTAGGGTGGATAAGCCTGAAAGGCGCATCCACCACAGCTGCCGACTTTGGGTGGATGCGCTGAAGCTTATCCACCCTACGGAGCTTTGTTAAGCAGCATTCAGGCTTACGTCGTTGGCAAAATGCTGGATTACACGTTGTTCAACTCAGCTTACGGGCTGAACGTCGAATAGGCTGAGCCGTTTTGTAGGATGGGCTGAGCAGCGCGAAGCCCATCTCTCTCACTGGTGATGGGCTTCACTTTGTTCAGCCCATCCTACGCAGCCCATCCTACGCAGTTGGCAAGTTGGGCAAAGCAACAAGCGTGCCCAACCTTATGTGTTACGATCATTTGATCAATAACAGCCGCAACCGCCGCCGCCCGAGCCGGAAGGATCGGGCGCGCCGGCTTCGCGGCTGGAATAGTTATGACTGCGGATAGTTTTTTGCACCGGATGCGGAGTTGGCGCCATCTGCGGTTTGGCCAGTCGGCCACGCTCCCAGGGCGCGACTTCGGCGCAGCCGCTGGTTACCACCGCGCACAGCGCCAGCACCGGCCATAAGCTTTCAGGCTTTAATCTAAAATACATGACTCACGCTGCCTTTCGGGTTGGCTCATTACAGTAAAGCCGTAGGGTGCGGTGAAGTACGAACCGCACCGGTCGCGTTTCGCCCGCATGACCGCTACCGCTCAATAACAGTTTCGTAGGATGGGCTGAGCAGCGCGAAGCCCATCTCTCACCGTTGATCGGCTTCACTTCGTTCAGCCCATCCCACGCAACCCATCCCACACAGTTGGTAGGTTGGGCAAAGCGTGAGCGTGCCCAACAATACCGCTTGCGCCCTGCACGTCGCTATCGCGCCTTTGCCAAACCTTATACTTGCTACATTCATGCTTACCGGGCATCGACGCTGCCGGTTAACAACAGCTCGACCTGCGCCTGCAAGGTTTCTGCCTCATCCAGCCGAAAGCCGGCATGAACGTGGCGAATCACGCCGCTGGCATCGATCAGATAAGTGCTGGGCATGGCCTTGACCTTGAACGCCTGGGCGCAGGATTGATCCTGATCCACCCAAACCGGAAATGCCGCCGGTTGTTTTTCGACAAACGCCTGGGCATCGCTTAGGTTTTCATCCAGATTGACCGCGACCACGGTCAGCCCTTGATCCCGGTAACGTTGCTGCAAGTCATTCATGAACGGAAACGACTTCAAACACGGCGGACACCAGGATGCCCAGAAATCGACATACACCACCTGGCCTTGCAAACTGTTAAGTGACAATGCCTGATCGCCGGACAGTGACCTGAGCTTGCAGTCCGGCGCGGCTTGCGCTTCTGCCAGGGCCGATGCCGACGCCATGCCCAGCGATAAAGCCACGATCAGCCGCCACGCCGGTTTGCCCACGCTCATGGTCTGACCGGTAAACCAAACTGCAACACCCGGACATCGGTGCCGGAATGAACATTGTCGGCCGTATTACAATGCCATTCCACTTCAAAATCACGCGCGCCGGCGGCGGTTTTGTTGGCCATCAAGGTATAAAGACCGGGGCCGCCATGCAGACGTATATACGGCCCGGGTTCGCCATCGCCGGAAAAAGGGTCGCTGGTGGTGATCATCTGGCTGCCTTTCAGAATAACCAGGGTGGTCAATAGTCCCGGAACCGGCGGAAATTTATCCTCGATCTGAGCGATCAGGTGATCCGGCACACCATTGCCGTCATCAAAACAGGTCACCTGGGCCAAGGTGCTGAACCCGGCGCTGTTACCCTCAATATCCATCACCGCGCCGCCGGCATGAGCCGATACCCAAACCGGCGCGGCCAGACAGCCCAAGCCCGCCAGTGCCAGGACAGTTTGACGAAAAGTCTTGTTCATAGTTGTACCCTCCAGGTTGTTTAGTTGGTAGGTTGGGCAAAGCGTAAGCGTGCCCAACAATACTGCTTGCTTGATCTGTTTTACATTTGGCATGTAAATACCAGAACAAGTCATCTTACAAACACCAACGCCGAAATGTCCGTAAAAGAACATTTCGGCAGGCAAAGCCGCCCCGTCAGGGCGGCGACTCAATCACCGCCCCATAGGCGGGGTACTGTTTTATCAGATTCCGGAATTCGGCCAGAATTCACGGCCTTGGTAAACAGCTTTGAAATCACGATCAAGCTGTTCAGCCGATGGGAACACCCGAACCGCGAAACCTTCGCCGCAGCTGGCCGGCAATGGGTTGTTTTCCAGGTCACGCTCTACCGTTAACGTGGCCGGGAAGTTCCAGGCCGGGCCGTCGAACGGCGAGCCGGCATCGGGCGCGGTCCACAAGTCTACAAACAGATTGGATTCCTCGAACCTGCCGGTAGGCCCGGTGACATCGGCCAAGGAGCCTAGCTGACAGATATTGGCGATAGCCGGAACCACCACGACTTTGGTTGCGCAAGAGGTCGGTTCAATGTTGATAGCGCCGATTCTGACCGGTGATTTGGCGGCCCAGCCGGAAGCGGGAATAGTGCCCGCGCCATTCCAGAAGCCGACTGCGTTACCTTGAGGGTCTTTGATCAGTTCAGACAGACTGAAAACTTCACGACTGACCAAACCGGTGATCGAGCCGCCGGACATGAAATCCGTTGCAAGCCGGGCATCATCGACTATGTTATCAACAAAATTGTCAGTTGACGTCTGTACCCGCGCCAAGGCAACGTCCGGGAATACGTTAACGGTGCCAATGACCGGCAAATCAGTACAGCCGTGCGTAACTACGATATTGTTATCGCTGCGGGTTCCTTCCTGAATGACTGGAAATTCCAGACGGGTATGCGCGAAGGCGGTGCTTGCCAAGCCTAAAGCGGCGCCCATGAGGGTTAAGGTTAAGGTTTTTTTCATCGATGCTCTCCTAATATCAGGTGTGTTTGTTATTGCAATCTTGTTGTTACACCGATTATGGCAATGAGTAGCGCACCCCTGAGAGACGACACCGCTTTTAGGGTGTGGATTCATGCAAAAAATCGGACATTCAAGACTCCATGAAATCTTAAGCAGGTAGCGTGCCACATTGGCTTGTTTTTGTAACTCATTGTTTTTGCTATGTATAAAAACAAATACGGGAGGCGACAGGCGATTTTCAGATAAAACCATGCCGTTGTCATGTTGAGACACCCAATAAAAATAATAATAGTTTTCAATTACCTAGGCAGTTTATTAAAAACATTCCAGCTGCCAAAATACGTTATATAACGCAGTTATTTATTATTTTTCATTAACAAGCCATTGAATTTACAAGAGTTATTATTTCTCTTCACTTTTTTCGACCAAATTGATCCTGTTTTTTAAGTTAAATAACGTAGTTTTTTTATTTTTAGGTTTTCGGGCATGTCGTTTTGTCTGCATGAATGAGAGCTGCGGAGGATTTTTCAGGCTATGAACAGTTACCATAGACACGCCAACCTGCATTCCCATGCAGGAACATAGAAATAAGTAAACGGGTATGCTTAAGTTCGCGCCTATCACCCACGCGCCTCCCAGATACTCCAGCCAAACGCCATAACCATGACCCAATCGCTTGATTTACAAACCTTCCCACTGACTGACGCACGCTTGATCGAGGCCAGCGCCGGTACTGGCAAAACCTTCACCTTGGCCGCATTGTATGTGCGTCTGATTTTAGGCGAACCGGAACAGGACACACAGGTCAGCCGGATGCCGCCGGATATTCTGGTGGTTACGTTCACGGACGCGGCCACCTCGGAGCTGCGCGACCGGATTCGCGAACGGCTCAGTCAGGCGGCAGCGTTTTTTCAAGAACATGAAGACAATGCCGACCCGTTTCTGACCGGGCTTAGGTCGCGCTGGCCAGAAAGCCATTGGCCAGGCTGTGCCGCGCAATTGAAACTGGCCGCCGACTGGATGGATGAGGCGGCGATTTACACCATTCACGGCTTTTGTCAGCGTATATTGCAGCAACATGCGTTTGATAGCGGCATGGATTTTGAGCAGCAACTGGAACCGGATGACAGCGCGTTATTTCTGGATGTGGTCAGGGATTATTGGCGCACATTTTTTTACCCGCTGTCCGCGCAACACAGCCAGGCAGTGGCCGAGGCGTTAGGCGCTCCGGACGCATTGGCAGCGCGGCTACGGCCCTTGCTGGGTGAAGCGGCGCTGCTGAGCGGCGCGGCGATTGATTTACAACATTGCCTGGATGACTGGAGCCTGTGGCAACAAACCCGAGCCTGCGCCGAAGCACACGCCCGCCAACACTGGCACGACAGCCAAGCTGAGCTTAACCCGGGCCTGACCCGGGCCAGTCAGGAGGGATGGCTGAATGGCAGCCGCTATAAAAAAGACCAATTTGCTGAATGGCTGGCCGAGCTTAACCGGTGGGCGGCAGGGCTGGCGCCGCTTGATAGCAAACTGGCGACAAAATTCAGCCATCAGAAGCTGACCCAAAGCCTGGTCAAAAAACATCAGGACAAACAGCCGCAACTGGATTTTGCCGCCTTGCACGCCTTAGACGTTTTAAGCGCACATCTCGCCCAGCCGGTGGCGTTAGAACAGCCGCTGCTGCTACATGCGCTGGGCTGGGTACATAAGCAATACCATCAGGAAAAACAGCGTCAGGGGCTGATGACCTTTGATGATTTATTATCGCGACTGGCAAAGGCCTTGGACGGTGATCGTGGCGAAACCCTGGCTGGGCAAATCCGCCGCCAACTACCCGTCGCCATGATCGATGAATTTCAAGACACGGACCCGGTGCAATATCGGATTTTCACACGCATTTATCAAGACCGGCCCGAACTGGGCTGGCTGATGATCGGCGACCCGAAGCAGGCCATTTATGGCTTTCGCGGTGCTGATATTTATACCTATCTCAAAGCACGGCACGCCACTTGCGGCCAACATTACACGCTGGCTACCAACTACCGCTCGGCCAGCGCCCTGGTGGAGGCCACTAACCACATATTTGCTTATGCTGAACAACAGCCACAAGGCGCGTTCCGCTTTCGCAGCGATGATGACAACCCACTGCCCTTCAACAAAGTCAACGCACATGGCCTGAAGGAAACCTGGACCGTACATCACGCCCCGGCGCCGGCCCTGACGCTGTGGCATTGGGCGCTTGACCTGCCGGTGGCATCGGGCAAGTACCGCAGCCATCTGGCGGAAGTGACTGCCTCGGAAATCGTGCGTCTGCTCAATGCCGCCGCACAAGGCGGCACCGGTTTTCAGCATCACGACCGGTTGATACCGGTACAACCTAAAGATATTGCCATTCTAGTACGCACCGGCAAAGAAGCTTTGCTGATGCGCGAGGCGCTGGCGCGGCGCGGCTTGAGCAGTGTATACCTGTCAGAAAAAACTTCAGTGTTTGCCAGCGACGAAGCGCAAGATTTAAGCTTTGTACTGTGCGCCATGGCCGAACCGGGCGATGAACGCAACGTGCGCGCCGCGTTAAGCACCCGATTGTTTGCTTTCGATGAAGCGACGTTAAAAGCGCTGATTCAAGATGAAGTGGCGCTGGAAGTGCACCTGGAACGTTTTCACCGCTACCGGCAACGCTGGCAACAGCAAGGCCTGCTGCCGGCCATTCGGCACTGGCTGCATGATTATCAACTCAATGCCCGGCACCTGGGTGAGCGGCGTTTGACCAACCTGCTGCATATCAGTGAATTACTACAACAGGCCAGTCAACACCTGGATGGCGAGCAGGCGCTGCTGCATTTTTTCAGCGATGCCAGAACCCGCGCCTTAAGCGATAATGACAGCATTCTGCGCCTGGAAAGCGATGCCAATTTGTTGAAAATCATCACCATTCATAAATCCAAAGGGCTGGAATATCCGCTGGTGTTCATACCGTTTGCCTGCGCCTATCAGGAAGTCAGCAGCCAGCATAACGACTTTTACCGCTTTCACGACGACCGGCAACAACCGTGCATCGACCTCGACAAAACCGAAACCAGCCGCCAGCGGCAAGATCTGGAACGGCTTAAAGAAGACATCCGCCTCTTGTATGTCGCCCTCACCCGCGCCAAACACGCCTGCTGGCTGGGCATTGCGCCGATTAAAAAAGGCGGCGGCAAACAGTGCTTGCTGGAAAGGTCGGCCATTGGCGCACTACTGGACTGGCAGCCGAACACACCCGCCGCGCAACTGGCTAAAGCCCTAACAAACTTGCAACAAGGTTGCCCTGCCCTTGCCGTCACGCCATTACCCGAGGCGAATTCAGACCGCTATCAGGCCAGCGGAGAGACTGCACCCCAGCCCGATCAAGTACGCACCGCGCACACGCTCATTCTCAGTCGCGGCTGGATTGCCAGCTACAGCAGCCTGCCGGTCAATACCCAAACCGACGCCCCGGAATCGCCCCGCGAAGCCTTGCATAGTGATGAAGCCGACGCGGACAGCACGCCGATCAGCCATGCCACCAGTGGCTTGCATCGCCTGCCCCGAGGCCCCCGTGCCGGCACCTTGATACACGGCCTTTTGGAATACAGCGCCAAACTAGGCTTTGCCAAGGCATTGCACACACTGGATGACTGGCTGCCCGAGCAACTCGACAGCGCATGGCGTGAGCATCAAGACATTGTGCATGACGCGCTCAGCGCCTGGTTACAGCTACCGCTACTGACAACAAAACCAAACGGTGCCAGCCTGAACCTTTGCCAGCTCACCGCCACGCAACAACAAAGCGAGCTGGAATTTCTGTTCCAGGCCAGTGCGGTCAACACCCGCGAACTCGATGCCCTGCTCCACCAGGCCCTGTTCCCGAAGCAACCGCGCCCACCACTATATCCCCGACACATCCGCGGCTTTATCAAAGGTTTTATCGACCTGGTGTTAGAGCATGAAGGGCGTTATTTCCTGATTGATTACAAATTCAACAGCCTGGGCAATCAAGACCGGCACTATCACCTGAACGCCCTGCAACAAGCCATGCTGGACAAACGCTATGACCTGCAATTCGCGCTGTATTGTCTGGCCCTGCACCGTCACCTGCGCGCCCGCTTGGGCGAGCATTACCAATTCGAGTGCCATTTTGGCGGCGGCTGGTACTGGTTTCTGCGCGGCATTAACCACCCGCCCCAGCACGGACTGTTATACCTGCGCCCCGACACCACCTGGCTGGATGAGCTGGATCTACTGTTTCAAGGCTGACGAACGTCGCAGAATTTTGAGGTGGGGCGGAGATAATGAAGTCATCTATTAAACTCTGGAGACTGAAATGGACGTTTTGACAGACCTTAAAGCCATACTGCACTCCAAAAGGGCCAACATTTATTACCTGGAAAAATGTCGGGTCATGCAAAAGGATGGTCGCGTACTCTATCTGACCGAAGCCAAGGAAGAAAAACAGTACTGGAATATACCGATTGCCAATACCACGGTGATTCTGCTCGGTACCGGTACCTCGATCACGCAAGCGGCAGCCAGAATGCTGGCCTCGGCCGGTGTGTTGATTGGCTTTACCGGAGGCGGCGGAACACCGCTGTTGATGGGCAACGAAATCGAATGGCTAACGCCACAAAGCGAATATCGACCCACGCAATATATACAAGGTTGGCTTTCCTTTTGGTTCGACGAACAAAAAAGGCTGCAAGTGGCCAAGCAGTTTCAACACGGACGCATCGACTATTTAAGTCGGGTCTGGGCCAAAGACAAGGACCTCAAAAGCGAAGGGTTTGACAGCAGCGATGAGGATATAGCGGGCGCGTTAGTAAACTGCACAGCGAAAATCGATAGCGCGAAAAACGTCACCGAATTATTGCTCAGCGAGGCGCAACTGACCAAAAGCCTGTATAAAGCCGCTGTCAAACGCACCCAACTCGGCGATTTTAGCCGTAATGCCGAAAGTGTCGATGACGCCAATATTTTTCTCAATCACGGCAACTATCTGGCCTACGGCTTGGGTGCCACCACGCTGTGGGTACTCGGCATCCCGCACGGCTTCGCGGTCATGCACGGTAAAACGAGACGCGGGGCATTGGTATTTGATGTCGCCGATCTGGTCAAAGATACGTTGATCTTGCCGTGGGCGTTCATCTGCGCCAAGGAAAAAACGACCGAACAGGAATTCCGTCAACAAATTCTGCAAAAATTTACCGAACATAAAGCGCTGGAATTTATGTTTGACACTGTTAAGGATATCGCCTTGCAGGGAGATAAGGCATGAGTTTAGCGGGTCGAATCATTCCTACGCGTCCGCGTGAAAACGCTCAAAGCTTAAAATCACTCAACCCAATTTTCAAGCCGCAAGCCATCAATACGTCTAAACTCCCTTGTGTTATGAGTGACCAATGTCAAATCCAAAGCAACTGCGTGAGCGGCAATCCAAAGGTCATTGCCCCCAATCAGACAACCTTTTTTTTCCAAGTCACTGCGAATAGAGGCATAAACCTCCGCAACCTCAACCAGCATAGATTGCACCGGCAAACGAGCAGCCAGCAGTTGGACATTCATGATGGCCGCTTCTTTTTCTCGGCTTTTCAATGCCCCCGAAAACAATTCACCATAGGTAATCATCGAAATCACAACTTCACCATGCCGCAATTGCCTAAACCTTTCTGCAATGCAAGCCGGACGGCGTTTTTTAAGATAAATACAAATATCCGTATCCAGCATGTACAGAGCTTGCATCAGTCAAAATCCCGATGCTGCGGCGGAGGGTCAATCCGTTCTTCCGCCATAAAATCATCTGAGAAGCCGGCGAAAATGTCCATCACATCCGCAAGATTATCCGGTTTTTTGCGTAACACCACCTCATCACCGCGTCGAAAAATTTCTATCTCATCCGCATCAAACTGGAACTCTTTGGGAATCCGCACCGCTTGCGAATTACCGCTTTTAAAAACGCGCGTTGTCGTCATAAAACACCTCGTGTATATATCGTATGTGTTTACATTAGCACTAAGCCGGTATAGACACAATTATTTGGAGATCCCATCATGATGGTCACCTTCATTTGCGAATGCGAGAAAAAAGCGCTCAACCGCACCCGCCGTGTCCTCGACGCCTTCGCCAACCGCATCGGCAGCCGCACCTGGCAAACCGTGATCACCGAAGAAGGCTTACAAGCGGTAAAAAAACTGCTGAGAAAAAGCGCGACCAAGAATACGGCGGTGGCGTGTCATTGGATACGGAGTCGAAGCCGGAGCGAGTTGCAGTGGATTGTGGGTAACCCAGATAAATTTAATGGACAAGGTATTGTTCCTGTGAACTATACCGATGGAGAACTGATTATGGACCAGCTTCCTATTAAGATTGATTCAATTTATGCCAACACCAAAAAACAACCGTTAGATCAACATTTATTCGCTGTCGGTTACTTGGCGTATGAAATCATTAATCGCTTGATGGATGATAAACATTTAGCCCGCGCCGCATTCATCGCCGGTTGTTTACATGACGTAGGAAAAATCGACCCCTGTTTTCAGAACTGGCTCAACGACGAATTAAAAAAGAAACCGCAAGCCGAAATTTCCGAAGAAGGGGAGCATATTCAAAAACCGGTAAAGTTTTCCTTCGAAAATCACCCAAGGCACAACGAAATATCCTACTTACTTTATCAATTATTGGATGATGAAGAACATCAAGAAACTAACAAATTTGTTAAGGAAGCGTCTAAACATGCGGTGTATTGGCATCATGCTAAGCCGTTTCGGAACTCCAAGAAAGAGTTTTCCAACCTCGATGTGGTTTATCAAAAACTCAAAGCCAACATCGGTGACTCCAAAGGCTTCGAAAATCTGATCGATACAGTTCATCCGGTTATCAATTCAATTAACACCTTGGTAGAAAACTACTTTCCCGATAATGCTCCAGTCATAGAAGGGATATTGAAGCGAGCGGATAGTAATAGACTAGAAGAGCTGGATAAGCTGCAATTTCCGCAATACAAGCGTTATTCCGAAAAAAACAGAATTGAAGATTACCGCAAATTTATCATTGAAAATGCCAAAACTGATTTGTGCCGAGCGGCTGTGATCAGTGCAGATCGGCAAGTATCATCCTTAAGCGTGGATAGTCTGACACGGCATATCGAAGAACGCTCTCTCGATGAATTATTGAGCGATGCCCTGCTAAAAGATGGCGATTTAAGTACGCATGTTCAAGGCTGTTTGAATGCTTTCGAACATCGTTACCCAAACAGTGAACGTAATCAGCAGCAAAGTTTGGCCGCCAAGCGCTTAAAAGAAGTTGATGGTGTTGCGGTTCTCAATGGACCGGCGGGGTGCGGTAAAACCAAAATCGCTTTGGAATGGGCACTCAATTCACAAGTGAAAAAAATTATCTGGGTTTGCCCACGCGTACAAGTATGTGAAGGTTTATACCGTGAATTTACGGATTCAGCATCGGATTACCATTTAACAGCATGTATTGAAATCAATACCGGCGAATTTAAAACGCTATATCGAAACGGTGAGGAAGAACCAACCCCGGAAGATCAAGAATTTTCCGGCGATATTGTGATCACTACAATCGATCAAGTGTTAAACACCATCACAACCCATCGAAAGGTCACGGGATTAGTGCAATATATGAACGCTCATGTCGTATTTGATGAGTACCATGAATACATTACCATGCCAGCATTCAATCTATTGTTTGCGGAGCTGGTGGCCTGTAAACAATTCCTGGAAAGTCGAGCCAATGCCCTGTTGGTATCGGCAACACCCAATTATTATTTTGTCGAAAACCTATTGTCTATTCACCGAGACGATATTATCGGTATTCCAAGTTTTAATATAAGCCAATACAGAATAAATTTTCAGGCATTTGCCGAAAAAAATCAGGATGACAGTAATCCGCTTTATCAACCGCAACCTGAAAACACAATTGTCATTAGTAATACCGCGACAACCGCGCAACTGAGCTTTATAAAAAATCAGAATACGGAAAATGGGTTGTTGTTTCATGCCAAATATAAAAAAACCGATAAACAAGCATTGTTTAATACCGTGTTTGAATCGTTCAAGCGTAATGGCAACAGGCAATATGATGTTTTACGCAGCGGTCCGGCGGTACAAGCCTCGCTGAACATTACCTGTCAACGCATGGTGACGGAGTTTACCCATGCCGAAAACTGGCTGCAAAGATTAGGACGGCTAGGCCGTTTTGGCGAAAACAGTCAGATCAATCAGTACATTATCGCGATCCCCGACTCATTGGCCATCGGTGGCAAACAAACCAGCCGTTGCGCCCGCTTTTTAAATTCGTTGTCTTGTCTTCAAAGCGCTAAAGCTTGGAATGAATTTCTTCAGGGTAAACTTAACGACCAGCCAGTGAGCATCAACCAGCTTTATGAATACTATGAGCAATTCTATGACAATGATGTTTGCATCCGGGCCATTGAAAAAGACTTGATCAAAGCCCTCAAAGAAAGCGTGCAAAAGATCAAGGCCAAATTGATCGACCCCATTAGCTTACCTGGCAAGAAAACGACATGGGAATCAGGTATCAAGATTAAAAAACATTCGCTTAGAGGCGATAACCGTTTTGTGCAAATGGCAGTATGTGAGGTGGAAGACCTTGAACATTTCCAGTTCATCAACGAGTACGCTTACGCGCCGGATAATCTGGACGCCAACTTAACTTATCCGGTCGAACCGATTTTGGGCTATGGCGATAGCGGTCAGAATCTATTGGCCTTTATGGCAAAAAAACACCACAACGTAACCGATTCAAAAAAGGCGTATAACGACAACGTTTTGCTGAATGAAGCCCGCAGCCCGGAAACGCCGATTTACCTAAGTTACACCCCTGACGATTTGCAAAAAGTCGGCGGTGAAGCACAACGGCATCCCTATGCCATTTATTATGCCATTGGCAAGAGGCAAGCCATCGGCGCGATTACAATCACGAAACTTCAATCAACAGAGGAAAACTAAGATGGTAAAAATATCCGGTATTAAAAGCATAGATTTCAAAATCAAAGCTCTGGGACATGGGGTGGTTAACTGGAATGGACCAACTAATTTGGCGCAAGAAAGCGGTACGACCGTTGATAACCACACCCTGCCCAAATTGCGTGGCTATACCAATTTATCCGGTAAAGTCAAAGACACTGGCTATAAATACCGCAAAGAGCCAACAGACATCGATTTTAAAAAAACACCTCTATACATTAGTCAAAACTGCATTCGTCATCACTTGTTCCGAGAGCAGGCGTTTGATCTCCACTACGCCAAAAAAAGCAATTTGCAACAGGTTTTAGCTTCGATTACAGGTTTGATTCGTGGTTATGTCGTGCCGGCTACACAGAATAAGCGTACCAGTCCATTATTGATTGAAGATTTTGTCGATCAGCTGGGTAACGGTAATTTTGAACAATTTGGTCAAGCTGGGGAGCGGGACAGTTCATCATTCTTTTCCAAAACGACCTTTGGCGATACCGAATACCTTTCGTATGGTTCGATTAGCATGGAACAATTGCAATTTATTTCACTGGACAAAAAGTTTGACCGTGAAGCAATGGAGATCAAAGAAAGTCAGGGTGAGCTGGTCGCACAAACCGTGACTGAATTTATTCAAGCTTTAAATCCAGAGCTCAAGCCTGAAGCAATATTTCACCCCAACTATGTTCGAAGTGGGACAATCTTTGAAGAAGGGGAAGTTGGTATTTTGTTAAATCAGGATGCCATGCAGGCATTAGTGGAAGAGACTTTGCGGCGAATTTCTCAGCTTTCTATCCGGCAAGCAAAAGCCTATATGTATGTCGATGAAATACTGGTGGATTATAACGACAGCAATAAAATGATGCGAATTAAACGGGATGAAACCAGCATTTCAGAAAAGCCCCAAGGGGATTACGCAGTTTATTTTTATGCCAAGTAGGGAGCTATATCTATGCAAATCATCATTGAATATGAGTCCTCATGGCGTAATTCTTTTTTGGAAGGTAGCAATAATGAGCCTTTGCCAAAACAAAAAGATGGCACATATCGAAAATTTATTGGCTCAATGACTAATTTGAGTAACGAAAAGAACTTTATTCAACGTAGCGTTACGATAGATACAGTTATGGGTCTACTTAACCGATTGATTGGCGATCAGAGAAAGCTGTATCAGGCTAGAGAACAAGATAATTACTATTTCAAAGAAATCGAGGCACTGATTGAATTTCAAGATAAGGCGAGCACGACTAATCATGAAACGACTTATATTCGTAACATGACGGGTAGTACTGATCAGAATTCTTATACCGGCATGATTAAGGTCAATGACCCGATTTTTCAATCCGACTATTCATCTGAATTTTGGGGTGTATTGGCGTTAGATTTAGATGAACTATGCGGCTTTATAGTCAACAACACTGAGATCAGTACAGATATTAATACTGATCCCCTAAGCATTATTGCCCGACTGGAAGAATTGAATAAATTCAATCCGGTTGAAAATACCGAACAGATCAATGCAGCTTTTTTGCAGCTAAAAAGTCATTTTGAAAAATTTAATGGTCTGAATAAAAAAGAATTAGTTCTACCCATTAGTCTTTACTGTTCTGCCTTATATCTTCAATTAGAACGATTGGCTAGAAATAAAAAATACGATATGAGTTCAGCAAAAACAAAAGCAGGTGGCGTCAGTGGTATTTCAAATAATGGCTTTACTAAAAAAGATTTTATGGATCGCTATACAACCGGAGAAAAGAAAAAAGTTTGGGGTAATCCTTATATTCGTGAAGAATTCATCAAAGGCGAAGGCAAAGTTAGACGCATGCTTACCAAAGCCAGTGGTCAATTGGAAATTCACCTGAATATCCCCAACGAAAAAGCCCGAGAACTAAAAGACTTAATCGACAACGCCGGCGTATCCAGTTTTTATCTGGGCAAGAAAGGCTTGGCTTATGTCAGCGCCATTCGGGTTTAACAGGAGGTCTTTTATGCAACATTTTATCGATGTTCGAATCAAGCCGGATGCCGAACTGCGGGAAAACGTTTTACTCAATAAGGTCTACACCAAACTGCATAAAGCATTATGCGATCTAAAGTCTACAGACATAGGCGTCAGTTTTCCTGAATATAAATTAAAACTGGGCTGTGTGATTCGAGTCCATGCTACGGAAAATAGACTAAAGACTCTGCAACAAAGCGGATGGCTAGGTGGCTTGATCGGCTATTGTGAAGTTTCACCAGTTCAATCAATACCCGACCAAGTCCCATACCGGACTGTTTCGCGTATCCAGAGCACCATGTCACCGGCAAAGCTTAAACGTTTAATTAAACGCGGCTCTATCCAGGAAAGTGAAATCAAGCAATACAAAGCCAAGATGTTTCAAAAAGGTTTAGACAACCCATTTCTGGAATTAGAAAGTGAATCTAATGGACATTTGCACAGGCGCTATATTACGTTTAGCGAGTTGACGGATAAACCAATACTAGGAGAGTTTGATCAATTTGGCTTGAGTAAAACGGCAACGATACCGTGGTTCTAAATTCCCAGTTCTCGTTCACATACCGGTAGGAGGGGGCGAGTTAAAAGAGGCAGCAACCAAACCAACTGCCATCGGTATCCATTATTTATCGCTAAGGAATAAACCGATGAAGAGCCAAGCACGGCTGCCTTCAGTTCTTACGGATTGAGCAATGACTGTTCCGTGCCGTTGTTTTGAAAAGTGGCGTATAAACCACTTGGATCGATTGTAGCAAATCGCTACAATTGGTCCGTTTAGTTCGCTTAATGAGGTGGATAATGGCTAAAGCAGCATCGCCGATTCGTTTGCAGAAGGAATTGATGAGCGCGGCGGAATTAACAGGAAACCGTTTTCATCGGAGCACTGCCGAACAAATCGAATATTGAGCGGAAATGGGGCGCAATGTTTCGGCGTTGTTGGACCCGGACGATTTGGCGGCCATCGCGGCAGGCGTGGCAAAACTCGAATTGGTACCAATATACGGTACCGGCTTCGGTCTTCCAAACGCTAGAGGATGAGCGCGCTGCGGGAAGCTTGGCCCAGCGTGTTACAAACAGTCCGGTAAGCTATCAAGTGTCTATCGATCACCCCGGCTGTCTGGAACAAATCGACAGTACTGGTCAAATCAGGGTCGGCAAGTTTATTGACGGCGAATTTGTCGAAATCACTAAAACCTTGTCTTAATGGCCAAGAAAGAGCTATGGCTGCTTGCGGGTGGCAATGGAGCCGGGGAAAGCACGTTTTATCATACGCAGCTGGCAAGGCGCGGCATTCCATTCGTTAATACCGATATTTTGGCTAAACAACTTTATCCCCTTGCGCCGGAAGCGCACAGCTATGACGCGGCGATGTTAGATAATTCTCGTGCGGACAATCCGTTTAAAGAAGTTGCGATGATTCGCAAAGGGAAAACCGACTTGATGCAGGACACGGTTCCGGAATGGGCGAGGGAGTTGTTGGCGGATTATTTGCTTGATACTGAAAATTAAGCGATTGGACCCAAAAAATTTAGGCTCTTTAACAATATATAAAAATCAAATAGTTATAAAGCAACGAAAAATAATGGTTAAAACGGTGATTTGCGAATAAGTCACTGTTGCCATTATTTTTTTGCGCTTTATACTACAGTTCACTGCCGCACAGGCAGCTTAGAAAGCCCGCAACCTTTGCACGTCGACCCTAACGCCGTTCACTGCCGCACAGGCAGCTTAG
>JAVVEW010000049.1:0-18177 GCA_032251045.1 Methylococcales bacterium | reverse complement strand
GATGCCTTTAACAGATTTCTCAGGCGAGTACATAAAGGCGAAACTGACTTCGTCGTGATCCCAAAGCTTACGGCTGAAGCCTGCGGTAATATGCCATTCCTGAACGCCGGGTGCAACGATATTGAACAACACTTCGGATTTTGGAATCGGCTGGCGGCCATAACTGAAGCCGGCGCGTAGCGTCCATGCGTCATCGGGTTGCCAGACTGCGCCAAACTTGTAAATGGTCATGTCGCGCCAGCCAAACCCGGCGCCGCCGGTATCGCCCAGGCGGGCCGTTTGCAGGTTGGGCAGGAAGCGGTTACCAACCGATTTTATCTGGCTGTAGCGGATGTGTTCCAGGTCAAAGGCCAATGCCAGCTGTGTGTTGACCTGATACGCCAGGCCCAGGTTGTAGCTGTCGGGAATGTCAAAATCGCCTTGCTCGGCAAACAGTCCGGCGTATTCGTCAAATTCACTCATCCAGATGCGGCTTTTATAAGCCAGGCCGATATGTAAGCCGTCGATGGGCTCGGCCAGAATGCCGGCGCGCAAGCCACCGCCGAATGCGTAATCGCGGCCGGTGTCGGTCAGGCGCGAAGCATCGCTGGAAAATCCGGCAAAGCCGCCAAAACCGCGGCCCTTGAAGGATTGAATGGCAAAAATCGGCGCGATGCCAACCGCCAAGCGACCCTCAAAAAAACGCCGTGCATAGCTGGGCGAGATGAACGCTTGCTGTAAATCCACGCCGGTGCGTCCGGCGCAGAAAACGCCCGCGCCGGGGCTGCCCGGCGGGCACAACGGGTTGGCTTTGGGAATGAAATTGGTCACCATGCCACCATGACCGTATAAGGCGATACCCACACTTTGATCGTCATCGATGGCGTAACTGAAGCCGACGGTGGGGATCAAAAATTCTTCACTGCTGCTGTAAAATTGCCCTGGATTGAGAGGAAAGGCATCCGGCGCCAGCGTTGGCGACCCTTCGACACTAAATTGCCGGCGTGGACTGAACAGCTCCAGTTCCACATCCACCCGGGTGCCAACAAAGGCCAGGCCGGCAGGATTGATTGCGCTGGCCAGGCTGTCCTGAGGCAATGCAGACCCTGCCCCGGCAATGGCCTTGCTGCGGACGCCAAAGCCGTGTGCAAAATAGCCGTTGGTGGCTTGTGCCGGGCTTAGGCTTAAAAGGGTCAACAGGCTGACGCCAGCTATTGAGAGAGTGTTGCGCATAAACAAGTCCCCTGTTATCGAAAATAGCGCTATTTTCGAGGGTTTGTCGAAATCTATGAACCGATTAAATTCGATAATTTAATCTTGATTTAAGATAAGGCGCCTTGTCCAGAGGGTGTGTTACGGCCAACGCGGTCATGAAAATGCGCAAGACCTTAACTTATAATAGGTTCATGATGGACATGAGAGGGCGGGTTTATACTGTCCCGGGTAAAGTTTGTTGCCGAAACCAAATCCGGGCGATGGCGCTAACCATAATGCTAAAGGCGCATTGTTCGCTTGCTCTGCTTTACCGACATCCCCTTTGTTCAGGGATTGAGGGCAGTTCTTTACCAATATCAGTCAATAATCTTTCGCGAGTATAAATATGTTACGCACCCATGACCTCGATCAAAATCAAGAGACCCAGAGGCGATGAGCAGCCGACTGACGCAACCGATACGCATTGGTTTAATGGCGCCGTTGACCGGTATTGTGTCGCTGTATGGAGAGGACATTTGCCGGGCAGCTCAGATTGCCGTCAATCGCATCAATGCGCAAGGAGGCGTGGTCGGTGTGCCGATTGAACTGCTGGTTGAAGATGACGGCAGCTTGCCGGATACCGCGTTGACCGCAGCCCGGCGCTTGCTGGAACGGCGCTGTCAGGTGTTGATTGGCAACTTGTTGTCCAATTCACGCATTGCCGTGGCCAGACAGGTGGCGGCGGTGCAACGCATTCCCTATCTTAATTTCTCCTTCTACGAAGGCAGTATCGCCAATCGCTATTTTTTTCATTTTGCCGCATTGCCAAACCAGCAAATCGACCAGGCGGTTGCGTTGATGGCACAGCGGCATGGCCCGAAAATGTATTTCGCCGGCAATAATTATGAATGGCCAAGAGGGTCTATCGATGCCGCGAAGCGCGCCTTGCGGCAAGTTGGTGGGGAGGTATTAGGTGAACACTATCTGCCCCTGGGTGCAGGTGAAGATGACATCGAGTGGTTGCTGGATGGCCTGCAAACTTCGGGCGCCGATGTGTTTGTACCGTATTTTGCTGGTAGTGACCAAATTCAGGTGCTTAAGCGTTTCGCGGCACGGGGCTTGAGTCAGTCTATGGCCGTGCTCACCGGCCATTTTGATGAATTGATGGCATCCTGCCTGAGTCCTGAGATGCGTGCCGGCATTTATTCCACCAATACTTATTTCATGACGCTTAACACGCCTGAAAATCAGGCGTTGCTGGCCGATTTGGCGCATTACCCCGGGGTTTTGGGCAATTGGCCGGAAGGTCATGGCTTTTTGACCAACTTTGGCGAAGGCACCTGGGTGTGCGTGACGGCGGCGGCGGAGGCCATGCGCCTGGCCGGTAGCCTGGACGCCGAGGCGTTGGTGACGGCGCTGGAACAGGTCCGTCTCAAGGCGCCACAAGGCGAAGTCCGCATGGACGCTCGCACCCATCATGCCCATATTAACAGTTACCTGGCGCGTTGCACGGAGGCCGGTAGGCTGGAACTTGTGCAGGCATTTGGCGCTATTGCGCCGGTCATACCAGCGCGTTATCGCGATCATTTCAAAGTGGTGAATCTGCAGGCTGCGCCAGCTGTGGCCGAAGCTGCCGCGCACCCGGGCGAGATGGCGACTGCAACAGACCAGCAGCTGGCCGAGTTGCGGCAAGTGCTGGCCATTGCCGATATGGCGGTGATTACGGCAGATGAACAAGGCATGATTCGAGAAGCCAATCCCAGTGCGGAGCGGTTGTTCGGTTATCAATCAGGGGAGTTGTGCGGCATGTCGGTGCATGATTTGGTGCCGCCGCACATGCGTACCTTCCACGAGCAGGTTTTTCAACAATTTGTGGTAGGTGAACCGACGCAGCGCCGAATGGGTCAGCGCGGCCAGATCATGGGTTATCGCAAGGATGGCAGTTTTTTCCCGATGGAGGCGGCGATTGCCAAATTTCGTCACGGCAACCATTGGGTGTTGGTGACCACATTGCGGGATTTAATCGATGTGCAAAAGGCAGAGCAGGCACTGAATTGGCGCACCACCCACGATCCGCTTACCGGGCTTGCCAATCGGGTGTTGTTTCATGACCGGTTAGCCAATGCGCTGGAGCGTGCTCGGCGCAGTGGCGCGAGTGTTGCCGTGTTGCTGGTGGATCTGGATGGTTTCAAGCAGGTTAATGACCATTACAGTCATCGGCTGGGCGATGCGCTGCTAAGACATCATGCCCGCTTGATACTGGAGCAGGTCGGTGCAGGCGATATAGTGGCGCGTCTGGCCGGGGATGAGTTTGCGGTGCTGTGTGAACATGTTACCGAGCGCGACAGGGTCGCCGCACTGGCCGAGCGTATTGTGATGGCCATGCGCGAGCCGCAAATGATTGACGGCGTGGAGTTGTTGTTGTCATGCAGTATTGGTGTGGTGTTGGGGCAGGGCGCGACGCATAATGCCGATGAATTGCTGCGTACCGCTGACCTTGCCATGTATGAAGTGAAGCAAAAAGGCCGTGATGGCTGGCAGTTTTTTAGCGATGCCTTGCAAACTCAGGCAGCACGGCGTATGGCGCTTGCCCAGGGGTTACGTTCGGCCATTGAGCGCAATGAGCTTTATCCGCTGTTTCAGCCTATCGTTCATACCGAAAACGAAATGACCATGGGCGCTGAATTATTACTGCGCTGGCGGCACGGTGATGAGGAGATTTCGCCGGCGGAATTTATTCCAGTGGCGGAAAGCTGCGGCCTGATTCGCCTGATCGGGCTTTGGGTGTTTGAGCAGGCTTGTCTGGCTGTGGCGCGATGGCAGGGCTGTTTGCCTGAACGAGGCTGGTATTTATCGGTTAATGTGTCGGCATGTCAGTTGGACAGTGACGCCTTGCCGGAAGAGTTTGCAGCGATACTTCAGACAACGGGAGCGATGCCCCGGCATCTGGTGCTGGAGGTTACGGAAAGTTCGCTGATGGCCGATGTGCAGACCAATCGCATTCGTTTGGAGGCCTTATCGGCGTTAGGTATGAAAATCGCCGTGGATGATTTTGGCACCGGTTATTCGTCGTTAGCGCAATTGCTGCGCCTGAAAGTGGATACCTTGAAAATAGACCGGGAATTTATTCGCAATATCGAGCACAGTGAAGACAGTCAGGCGGTTGCCGCAGCAATTTGCCGCATGGCCAAAGCCTTGCGTTTGCGTTTGATTGCCGAAGGCGTGGAGACACCGGGGCAGCGTGATATTGTTCGCACTTTAGGTATTGATGCGATTCAGGGGTATTGGTATGGTCGGCCGATGTCCGAGGTCGAGCTTGTGGCGCGTATGCAAGATGATACTCACCTCGATAAGAGGCCGAAAGAAAAACAGGTGTTTCTGATTTATGCCAGTCGCTGTCATGTCAGCGTCAGTGTCGATGACTTGACGCAGATATTGGCCAAGGCGCGCCGCTTTAATCGCAGTGTCGGTATTACCGGCTATCTGCTTTATTTAGGCGATGCATTTTTGCAATATCTGGAAGGGCCAGAAGATGCCGTGTTGGCATTGTACGAACATATTTGCCATGATCCGCGCCATTATGATGTCGTTGTCTTGGCCCAAGGTTGTGTGTCGCGGCGCTTGTTTATCGATTGGAGTATGGGGTTTCAACAAGTGCAGGCATCGCAGCTTAAAGCCGGTGCTGACCTATCGGATGAGACATGCGCGTCGTATGAGCAGTACCGGGCTAATCCGGCGCTGTGTTGCGATTTATTTGAGGCGATCAGCAGTAATTTGTAACTTTAATGCGTGGTCGGGCATAACCCGCTCAGCCGATACAGCAAGTCCAGTGCTTGTTTCGGGCTGAGTTCATCGGGGTTGAGGCTTTCCAGTATCACCACCGCCGGATGCGGCGCGCTGTCGGCAAATAAATCCAGTTGTTGGCCGGTTGTCGGCGGCTCCGGGTGATGTTGGTTTTCCAGTTTTTCCAGTTTGTCGCGGGCGCGGTCGATCACGTTTTTCGGAATACCGGCTAAAGCAGCCACGTTCAGACCATAGCTCTGGCTGGCCGGGCCTTCTTTAACCTCGTGCAAAAAGACAATTTCCTGGCCGAATTCACGCGCGTCCAGATGCACATTGGCGACCGCGTCATGATCTTCAGCCAGCGTGGTCAGCTCAAAATAATGGGTGGCGAACAAAGTCAGCGCCTTGAGTTTACGGGCCAGATAATCGGCGCAGGCAAAGGCCAGCGACAAGCCGTCAAACGTGCTGGTGCCGCGCCCGACTTCATCCATCAGCACCAGGCTTTGTTCGGTGGCGTTATGCAGAATGTTGGCGGTTTCAGTCATTTCCACCATGAACGTGGAGCGGCCGCCGGCCAGATCGTCAGCGGCACCGATACGGGTGAAAATGCGGTCGATCGGGCCGATTTCAGCATAGTCCGCCGGCACGAAACAGCCGATATGCGCCAGCAACACAATCAGCGCGTTCTGCCGCATGTAGGTGGATTTACCGCCCATGTTGGGGCCGGTGATGATCAGCAGGCTGCGCTGTTGATCGAGCTTGAGATCGTTGGCGATAAACGGTTGTTCACTGACGCTTTCCACCACCAGATGTCGGCCTTGGCGGATGTCGAGGCCGATATGTTCGGTCAGCACCGGCGCGGTCAGCTCCAGCGTGAGCGCGCGTTCGGCAAAACAACACAACACATCCAGGCTGGCCAGCGCCTGGCTCAGGTTTTTCAGCGCCGACAAATGCTCGGCCAGCGTGCTCAGCAATTGCTCGTAAAGCTGTTTTTCCAGGCTCAAGGCTTTGTCCCGGGCGCTTAACACCTGATCTTCAAAGCGTTTCAAATCCTCGGTGATATAACGCTCCACGCCTTTTAAGGTTTGCTTGCGCTGAAAATAATCGGGCACCTGGCCGGCTTTCAGCTTGCTGATCTCAAAATAATAGCCATGCACTTTGTTATAGCCGATTTTCAGCTGGCTCAAGCCGGATTGCGCTTGTTCCTTGGCTTCCAGATCCAGCAAAAACCGGTCGGCGTTCTCGCTTAACGCGCGCAGTTGATCCAGATCCGGGTCAAAGCCCTTAGCGATCACGCCGCCGTCGCGGATCAGCATGGGCGGTTGCTCGACCAGGGCGGTTTGCAACAGCTCGACCAGGGCCGGTTGTGCTTGTAACTGTTCGTTAAGCTTTTGCAGCGCCGGATCGGTTAACGCGGACAAAGCCTCTTGCAAGCCAGGCAGCACTTTTAAGGTTTGCCTGAGCGTGGTCAAATCCCGAGGTCTTGCCGAGCGCAGCGCGATCCGGGTGGCGATGCGTTCGACATCACCGACCTGGCGCAGCTGTTCGCGTAAAGTGTTCAGCGCCCCGCCGTCGGTCAGGTTCAAGACCGCGCCGTAACGGCGTTTCAGCCGGGCCTGATCGCGAATCGGTTGTTTCAGCCAGCGTTTCAGGCAGCGGCTGCCCATGCCGGTTTCGCAACTGTCCAGCACCCCGGCCAGGGTCAGTGCGTGATTACCGGATGGGTGTTGTTCCAGCTCCAGATTGCGAAACGTGGCGGCGTCCAGGCCAATGTAATGCCGGTCATGTTCCACCGTCAGCCGGTCGATATGGGGCAGGGCGGTTTGCTGGGTTTCCTGGACAAAGGTCAGCAACGCGCCGGCGGCGGCGATGGCCGCACTGTGGCCGGTACAGCCAAAGCCGGTCAGGTCCTGAACGCCAAAATGCCGGCACAGGCGTTCCTCGGCGCTGCCTGGCTCGAAATGCCAGTCGGGGCGGCGGGTTTGGGTGTAGTCGGACAGCGCCGGAAGGTCGGTAAAACTTTCCGGTAATAACACTTCCGCCGGCGCGATGCGGGCTAAAAGCCCTGAGACATCGGTTTCATCGGTCAGTTGTTGCATCACAAAGCGGCCTGCCGACAAATCCAGCGCGGCCAGGCCGAACTGGTCATGTTGCCGCCACAGGGCCGCTAGCAACGTATCCTGCCGGGCGCTCAAGAGCGCCTCGTCGGTCACCGTGCCGGGCGTGACCACGCGTACCACTTTCCGTTCTACCGGCCCCTTGCTGGCGGCCGGGTCGCCGATTTGTTCACAAATCGCCACCGTTTGCCCGGCCTTGATCAGCCGCGCCAGATAACTTTCCGCGGCATGATAGGGAATGCCGGCCATCGGAATCGGCTGACCCGCCGACTGACCGCGCTGGGTCAGGGTAATATCGAGCATTTTGGCGGCGGTTTTGGCGTCGTCATAAAACAGCTCGTAAAAATCGCCCATGCGATAAAACAACAGGCAATGCGGGTAGTCGGCCTTGATGCGCCAGTATTGGCGCATCATCGGCGTGTGTGAGTTATTCAGTTCGGAGTGGCTCACGAAGTGTTCGCGTTTGGGAAAACCGATTATCGTACCGAAGCGGCCGCGTCCGGGCAATGCTGGCCGTAGGCTTGCAAGGGATCACATCTTGGCAAATTGCAGACAAGTAAGCCGAATCAGCTTGTCCAGCGCTACCGGGTGCCGGGGCTTGGGTTGCACCTGTTCATAATGGAGCAGAAGGCCACTCAAAGCCCGGCTCAACGCAAGCCCTGGCGCGTCACCCTGCTTGGCATCGAGCGCCAGGCAGGCCTGAATGAACACCTGGTCCAGCGCCGCGAAGGCGGCGCGGTAATCATCCGGCACATGTTCTGGAGGGGGGCTGAACAACAGCCGCCAGCGGGCCGCATGTTGTTGGCTGAAACGCCAATAAGCCAGCCCCAGCTCGGCCACATGGTGTGGCTTAAAAGGCTGTTGTTCAAGATGAACGCTAAGTTCCTCGACCAGTTGCGCCAATGTGGCGTGATTAAGCGCCTGCATCAGCGCCGTCATGCTGGGAAATACTTTATAAATTCCGGCTACGGTATAGCCGATTTCAGCCGCTACCCGACGTGCCGTCAAGGCGCTGACGCCTTCTTCGTTGAGGATGGTATCGGCGGCGTTAAGTAGCAAGGTGCGAAGTTGCTCGGGGCTGTGGCGATTGTGTCTGGGCATAAGGCTAGGCTGACTGGTTGGACTGCGCCTTCAGGCGTAAGTAATCGACCAAAAAATTAACAAACGTTGCGGTTTTTGCCGGAATGTAACGTTTTTGCAGATAAGTGGCATAAACGGCCAGATGGGTGATGCGATAGTCGGTCAAGATTTCGGTCAATAAGCCTTGTTGCAGATGCCAGCGTACCGCGAATTCCGGTGCTTGAGCAATGCCCATGCCCAAGGCGGCCGCCTGACACAGGGCGCGGCCATGGTTGGAAGCAAAATGCCAGTGATGTCGATATTGCACCCATTGACCGCAGTGCTGAAACAGCCAGTGATCTTCATGCGGGCTGCCAATGTAATGCAGGCAACGGTGCTGATCCAGCTCATCGATATGATGCGGCTCGCCATACCGCGCCAGATAATCCGGCGCGGCATAGGTGCCTAAGCGGGTCACGGCCAGTTGTTTGGCGATGACTCCAGGATCCAGGTTATTGGCCACCACCACGGCGACATCATAAACGCCCTCGGCCAGCTTGATGTCGGCATTTTGCAGATACAGCATGGCTTTGACATTGGGGAATTGCTGTTGATAGGCATTGACCGCATCCACCATGTACAGGCCGCCAAAATCGATCGGTGCGGAAATTTTCAATGTGCCTTGTACTGTGCGCCGGTCTTGAGCCAGCTGGCTGACCGATTCATCCAGCGCGGCGAACTGCTCTAATAGTGGCCGGCAGCCAGCCAGATAGGCCTCGCCGGCTTCTGTTAAGCTGACTCGGCGCGTGGTGCGGTTCAGCAAAGAGACGCCCAGCGACTGCTCCAGGTGAGCGATATATTTGCTGATTGTCATCGCGGACAGGTTCATTTCCCGGGCCACGGGCGCAAAGCCGCCCAGTTCGACAATGCGGCAAAATACCCGTACGCAGGTGAGTTTATCCATGAGGTTTTCCGCAGCGGGCGGGAGGCGTGTCGCCTCCGGCAATGAGGTTGAGAAATAAATTATAAATTCTAAGTTTATTTATCATAAACTTTTTCAGGCTTTGCGTTGTCGTTTTCGTTGTTAAACTCAAGCGCGGAGATAGTTCCGCTCGTCGAGATATGCCAGCATATTTCACGGGCGGTTTTTTTTGTCCATTCGTTGGCTTATCAGGCCAGCATACTGTCCTGTAATTGTTTGATCTGATCGCGCAGCTGCGCGGCCTGCTCAAATTCCAGTTCCCGCGCCAGCCGGTACATCTCTTCTTCCAATTGTTTAATGCGCTTGGCTTTGTCCTTGGTGTTGAGTTGATAGCTACTGACCGGCTCCTGCGCTTTGTTGTTTTTGGTTTTAGCGCTCCCGCCACCGGCACCGGGAATGGCTACATCCAGAATATCGGTGACCGATTTGAAAATAGTCTGCGGCTCGATGTCGTGTTTGCTGTTGAACGCAATCTGCTTGGCCCGGCGGCGCTCCGTTTCTTCAATCGCCTGCCGCATCGAACGAGTGATGTTATCGGCATACAAAATTGCCTTGCCGTGGGCATTGCGCGCGGCCCGGCCGATGGTTTGAATCAACGATACCGAAGAGCGCAAAAAACCTTCCTTGTCGGCATCGAGAATGGCCACCAGCGACACTTCCGGAATATCCAGACCTTCGCGCAGCAGGTTGATGCCAACCAGCACATCGAACTGACCCAGGCGTAAATCACGGATGATCTCCACCCGCTCGACGGTGTCGATATCGGAATGCAGATAGCGCACCCGGATATGATGATCCATCAGGTATTCGGTCAGATCCTCGGCCATGCGCTTGGTCAGCGTGGTCACCAGAACCCGCTCACCGCGTTCGGTGCGTTGGTTGATCTGGCCGAGCAAATCCTCGACCTGACTGGACGCGGGACGGACTTCCAGATCCGGATCGACCAGCCCGGTGGGCCTAACCACCTGATCGACGAACACGCTGGAATGCTTTTTTTCGTATGGCCCGGGCGTGGCCGAGACATAAATCCGCTGCGGCGACTTGGCCTCGAATTCCTCGAAAGTCAACGGCCGGTTATCCAGCGCCGAAGGCAGCCGAAAGCCGTATTCAACCAGGGTTTCCTTGCGTGAACGGTCGCCTTTGTACATGGCGCCGAGCTGGGGAATGGTGACATGGCTTTCATCGATCACCAGCAACGAGCGGTCGGGCAGATAATCGAACATGGTCGGCGGCGACTGGCCGGGACCACGCCCGGACAAATGCCGGGAATAGTTTTCGATGCCCGAGCAATAGCCTACTTCCAGAATCATTTCGATATCGAACAGTGTCCGCTGTTCCAGCCGCTGGGCTTCCAGCATTTTGCCAATGGCGCGTAAATCGCGCAGCCTGCCGGTCAGTTCATCGCGGATTTTATCCACCGCCAGAAGCAATTGCTCACGCGGGGTAACGTAATGATTTTTCGGATAAACCGTATACCGGGCCAGGCGCTTGACCACGTCGCCGGTCAAAGGGTCAAACAACGACAAGCGCTCGACTTCATCATCGAACAACTCCACGCGCAAAGCTTCCTGCTCGGACTCGGCCGGATAAATGTCGATCACATCGCCGCGCACCCGGTAAGTGCCGCGCCGCAGCTCCATGTCGTTACGGGTGTATTGCATTTCCACCAGGCGACGGATAATTTTGCGCTGGTCGATCAGATCACCCTTGACCAGATGCAGCACCATCTGAAAATACGATTCCGGCTCGCCCAGGCCGTAAATCGCCGACACCGTGGCGACGACAATGGTGTCCTCGCGTTCGATCAATGCCTTGGTCGCCGACAGCCGCATTTGCTCGATATGCTCGTTCAGCGAGGCGTCTTTATCGATGAACGTATCCGAGGCCGGCACATAGGCCTCCGGCTGGTAATAATCGTAATAGGAAACAAAATACTCAACGCTGTTTTCGGGGAAGAACTCTTTCATTTCGCCGAATAACTGTGCCGCCAGGGTTTTGTTCGGCGCCAGAATCATCGCCGGTCGTTTGACCCGGTCGATGACATTGGCGATGGTGTAGGTCTTGCCGGAACCGGTCACGCCCAACAGCGTTTGATGCGCCTCGCCGTCTGCCAGGCCCTCGACCAGGCGGGCAATGGCCTTGGGCTGATCGCCGGCCGGTTGAAATCGGGAATGCAGGCTAAAGTTCTTTTTGCTGGACATAAGCTATAGTCAGTGTAAGACAAGTTTGACAGTATAAGGCAGCACCAGCGTGATACCCACGGTCGCAGCCATTCTCGGTTTGAGCATTGCTGCCAGGGCCGCGTCCTCAAAAAGCGCGCCAGCCGCGCTTTCATCAGCACGGAATGCGAGGCCATCAGCCGGCATGAACGCATCGATGTCAAACGTTTCTTGAACCTTGGCGTTAAAAAACATATCATAGGCGGCTATTTTCATTCGGAGAGGTTTGATGCGTCAAAAACTGGTCATTGGTAACTGGAAAATGAACGGTTCGCAAAGCGAAGCCGAAGCACTGTGTGGCAAGATACTGGCAGGCCTTAACGCGGACGATCAAGGCATTGCCGTCTGCGCGCCTTTTGTATACATCCCTCAAATTCAGCAATTAACCCAAGGCAAATCCTTGGCAGTGGGAGCGCAGAATGTCGCCGACCAGGCCAGTGGTGCCTATACCGGTGAAGTCTCCGCCAGTATGCTCAAGGAATTTGGCTGCACATACGCCATTGTCGGTCACTCCGAGCGGCGCAGCTATTATGGCGAAACTGACCAGTCAGTCTCTGCCCGTTACGCCCAGGCCATAGCCGAAGGCCTGATTCCAGTATTGTGCATCGGCGAAACCCTGGAGCAGCGCGAAAGCGACCAAACATTTCAAGTCATCGACACCCAACTAGACGCCGTCTTAGCGGACAATGGCATCGCCTCGTTTGCCAACGCCGTCATCGCCTACGAACCCGTCTGGGCTATCGGCACCGGCAAAACCGCAACCGACGAACAAGCCCAGGAAGTTCATGCCTACATTCGTCAAAAACTGGCCAGGCTCGATGCCGGCATCGCTGACAACCTGCAAATTCTATACGGTGGTAGCGTTAAACCCAACAATGCCGCTGGCTTATTCGCCATGCCCGATATCGATGGCGGCCTGATTGGCGGCGCATCACTGGATGCAGAAGGCTTCTTAGCCATTTACCGCGCCTGAGTTCATCATGTATCAAGTCGTTATCGTTATTCATATTCTGCTGGGCCTAAGCGTTATCGGCCTGGTGTTAATGCAGCATGGCAAAGGTGCCGATGCCGGAGCCGCATTTGGCAGTGGCGCATCTGGTACCGTATTTGGCGCTCAAGGTGCCGCATCTTTCCTGTCGCGCACCACAGCCATCATGGCGGCGCTGTTTTTTCTCACCAGCCTGGGGCTGGCGATTTTAAGCGGTCAGGCAGCCGATGAAAATCAGGACATTTTCACCGAAGATGCTGCCACTTTGGAGGTTCCGGTCGATATGCCAGTGTTACAGCAGATTCAGCCGTTGACTGAGGAAGAAACGTCCGAAGCGCCTGCGCTTGAGCCTGAAGCAGACGCGGCTGGCGGCACTAACAACTAATATCCAACACGCCGATGTGGTGAAATTGGTAGACACGCCATCTTGAGGGGGTGGTGACGCAAGTCGTGCCGGTTCAAGTCCGGCCATCGGCACCAAATTTTAATATCAGGCCGTTTCATACGGCACGAAAACCCGCGAGTTTCAAAGCTTTGCGGGTTTTTTTATGTCTTGGTTATCTCATTATCGCGTAAGCCACCAAGGCACAGACTGTGAACGGTTACGTTCATAAATCGCGTATCAGAATAACAAAAACAACGTCAAATACAGCTCTCTGTTACAATACCTCGCATTCCGGCGCACTTCAGTCTGCGCCGTGCCTCGCAGTCATCCTCTTCCGGTTTACTTCGATTTTCTTCACCTTTGCGAATCTCGCCTAGACTGACCCGCATCCATTTCGGGTAGGCTGTTCCAGGAGCATTATTCCTTATGTTATTTTCTGAACTCGGCCTTTCAGCCGAATTGCTGCGTGCTGTGTCTGAACAAGGCTATACCACGCCCACCCCGATTCAACGCCAAGCGATTCCAACCATTCTGAAAGGCCGCGATGTACTCGCCGGCGCCCAGACCGGCACCGGCAAGACCGCAGGCTTCACCCTGCCATTGCTGCAGCGCCTGCATACCCGCAAGCCCAGCAGCAACCGACGCATGGTGCGCGCACTGATTCTGACGCCCACCCGTGAACTGGCTGCCCAAGTTGGCGCCAGCGTCGATACCTATGGCAAATATCTGCCATTGAAATCGGCGGTCATCTTCGGCGGGCTGAGCATCAACCCGCAAATCGCGCAATTGCGCCGTGGCGTGGACATTCTGATCGCGACACCGGGCCGCCTGCTCGACCACGTTATGCAGAAAACCGTCGATCTGTCACAGGTGGAAATCCTGGTGCTTGACGAAGCCGACCGTATGCTGGACATGGGTTTCATCCGCGACATCCGCAAAATTCTGGCAATTCTGCCACGCCACGGCGAAGGTGGCCGGCAAAACCTGCTGTTTTCGGCCACTTTTTCCGACGAAATCCGTCAATTGGCCAACGGCCTGCTGCATAAGCCGGAACACATCGAAGTCGCCCGGCGCAACACCACCGTTGAAACGGTCGCCCAAGTTATCCACCCGGTTGACCGCGAACGCAAGCACGAGCTGTTGTCGCATTTGATCGGCTCGCAGGATTGGCGGCAGGTGCTGGTATTCACGCGCACCAAACACGGCGCCAACAAACTGGCTGAAAAGCTGGCACGCGACGGCATCGGCGCGGCGGCGATTCATGGCAATAAAAGCCAGACCGCACGCACCAAAGCGCTGGCTGATTTCAAAAGCGGCGCGGTGCGTGCCCTGGTCGCGACCGACATCGCCGCCCGAGGCATCGACATCGACCAGCTGCCGCATGTGGTCAACTACGAACTGCCCAACGTACCGGAAGACTATGTACACCGCATCGGCCGCACCGGTCGCGCTGGTAACGAAGGCCAGGCGGTATCGCTGGTTTGCGTCGATGAACATGCCTTTCTGCGCGATATCGAACGGCTGATCAAACGTCCGCTGGACAAAATCATTGTCGATGGCTTTCATCCCGACCCCAGTATCAAGGCCGAGCCGGTGTTCAAACAACGCCAGCAACGTCCGCCACGCGGCGGTAACGGCGGAGGCCGTCAAGGCCAGGGCAACAATGGCCAGCGTGGCGACGCACAAAAGGCCAAGCCCGCCCGCAACGACAGCCGGCGCGGTAATGCCCCACGCCCTGGCTCGACCCAACGCGCCAATACCGGCCAAAGACGTGGCCAAGGCCGGCGAACCGCAGGATGAAATCCCAGGCCGGGCCAAGTCGTAACATCACGCCTTGCCCGGCCTTAACCGTTCACCGCCCGAAAAAAATCCCTCTCACCCCCCTTTTGCAAAGAAGGATTGAGGGGGGTTTTTTCAGCTTAGCCGTAGTTTGGGCAAAGGAGCGATAGCGACGTGCCCAACACAGCGCCGGCTATCAATACAGCTCGTAGGCTGGGTTGAGGCGGAAGCCGATACCCAGCAAATGTCAACAACAGTTGAAAACTGATCCACTATTCCTTGGGTTTATCCATTAATCCGGCCTGTTTCTTTTCTCTGATCCGATAGCTTTCTCCTTTGATTTGTATGATGTGGGAATGGTGTAAAATCCGATCCAACATGGCAGATGTCAGTGCCGTATCGTTGGCAAAGACTTGCCCCCACTGACCGAAGGGTAAATTGCTGGTTAATATGACCGAGCCTTTCTCATAGCGCTTGGCAATCACATCAAACAGCAACTTGGACTCATGTGCCGTAAAAGGCAGATAGCCTATCTCATCAATAATAAGCAGCCGGGGGGCGACAACAGACCGTTGCATCACTTGCTTATACTTATCCTGTCGCTGGGCTGTTGCCAATTGCAAGATCAGGTCGGACGCACTGATAAAACGGGTTTTTATACCGGCCTGAACGGCTTTATAACCCAGTGCAACGGCAATATGGGTTTTGCCGACACCGGAAGGCCCCAGTAGAACAACATTTTCCTGCCGCTCGATAAACGACAAAGAGGCCAGTTCGTTCACCTGTTTTTTAGGCACGCCCGAAGCAAGGGCATAATCAAAGTCTTCCAGCGTTTTCATTGAGGGAAAGCCTGCCATGCGGGTAAACATATGCTGTTTGCGTTGATGGCGTGAACGCTTCTCACACTGCAAGATCTGTTCAAGGAAGGTCAGATAATCCCATTCCTGTCTTGCGGCTTGTTGGGCCAGATCACTGGCATTGGTGTCAATGCCCGGTAGTTGCAGCTCATGAGTGAGCTCACCAATACGCGATAATTGCAGGTTCATACGGCCTCCACCAATTGGTCGTAGACACTCAAGTCGTGATGCAGGGGTTGCTGACTGAGTAAGCTTAATGAAGGCATGGAGCTGTCTTTGGACAATGACGCCGTTACAGGCAGGATTTTCGGTGGCAAGGATTGCAACATCTGCCGTTCTGTCACCAGACGCGCGGCGGGTGTTTGTTGGGTGGTGTCATGGATCCGCTGGTGTGCCACAGTTTCTATCCAACGTGCCACTTCTTCATTGGCGGTTGGTACATCTAATATCTGCCCCAATGCCATCAGTTTGGTATTGAGTGGCTGGAAGACGTTGTCCCTGACATAGCGCACCATGCGTTCGACTTTGCCTTTGGTTTGTGGTCGATAGGTATGGCAGAGTTTGGGGATAAATCCCATGCTTTTGGCAAACTGGTAAAAAGGCTGATGCAGTCGGTGTTGGCCCTCGCCATAGGCATCACGTTCAATCACCACAGTCTTCATGTTGTCGTACCAGACCTCATGGGGAATGCCTTGAAAATAATCAAAGGTCAGACGGTGACAGTATTCCAGTGTGTCGTAACGCATGTTATCGGTAAACACGACCATCATGGCCCGGCTGTAGCCCAGTACCGCAATAAAGGCATGGATGGGGTGTTTTCCCCCACGCATTTGCCCCCAATCCACCTGCATTTGTTTACCGGCTTCGGTTTCAAAACGCACGATGGGCTCAATGATTTTCTGGCCACGGTAGTGATAAAGATACTGCCGTAATAACGACAGGCTGCCGGTGTACCCCAGCTCTTGTATCTCGCGGAATAAAACCACGCCCGAGAGAGGCACCGGTTTGGCCTGTGCGATACGCGAGTGAAGAAATGACTTAAATGACTCCAGCAACGACGACTTCTTTGTCCGTGCTGCATAGACCGGCGCATCAATACGGCTATTCAAATAGCGCTTAACCGTATTGCGAGAAATACCTAACTGCCTGGCGATGGCCCTTTGTGAGAGGCCTTGTTGATGCAAAATCTGAATTTTCATGAGTTCTTCTTTTGTGATCAAAGTGCCTCCAAAAAGGCACCATAGTGAAAACAAGTGGATCAGATTTCAATTGTTGAGGTGGATTAGTTTTGCATTGTTGGTAACAATTTCGCTCGACGTGCCTTCATTTTGGATTTTCTAAGCTGCCTGTGCGGCAGTGAACAATATATTCCCTGGGTCGGCAAACCCCAGGTGTTTCTAAGCTGCCTGTGCGGCAGTGAACATCCAGCGTTCGCAGCACGCGCCATTTGTCTTTTTCTAAGCTGCCTGTGCGGCAGTGAACAGTCATCCAGATATCCGCATTGAACCGTTTGATTTCTAAGCTGCCTGTGCGGCAGTGAACAAGAATGCCAGCGCCGGAGCATGAGTCTGACTTTTCTAAGCTGCCTGTGCGGCAGTGAACATACTCACTGGCACTGATTACAAAGTGCTCCATTTCTAAGCTGCCTGTGCGGCAGTGAACGAGTTGTAAAACATATGACTAATATACTCACTTTTCTAAGCTGCCTGTGCGGCAGTGAACTGGGCCTGGTCGTGGCGGGCGACCGTGTCGGATTTCTAAGCTGCCTGTGCGGCAGTGAACGCTAGAGACCGTGCGGGCCTTGAACGATTCAGTTTCTAAGCTGCCTGTGCGGCAGTGAACGCGTCTGTCCTGTACCTGCACCACGTCAGCAATTTCTAAGCTGCCTGTGCGGCAGTGAACAGCGGTGAATGGCGTGAGCAGAAGCTGATAGATTTCTAAGCTGCCTGTGCGGCAGTGAACGTGGTCAAAACAACTCGCTACGCCTTGCTACATTTCTAAGCTGCCTGTGCGGCAGTGAACCCTGAAAAACCCAAAAGAGCAGTTAAACCTAATTTCTAAGCTGCCTGTGCGGCAGTGAACGCAAAAAAGCAAAAGGTCAAGTTATCGGTAAATTTCTAAGCTGCCTGTGCGGCAGTGAACCTCGCCGATACCCCCGAAGAAAAAGACCAAGCTTTCTAAGCTGCCTGTGCGGCAGTGAACAAAAGTAATCAGTAACATTAAATCTGATTGTTTTTCTAAGCTGCCTGTGCGGCAGTGAACATTCAGGTTCGCTCCGATCCTGGCGATCTCGCTTTCTAAGCTGCCTGTGCGGCAGTGAACTAGGGGCTTATGGAACACGCTTAGGGGCTTATTTTCTAAGCTGCCTGTGCGGCAGTGAACGAAGATAATGACCTTGATAACGATACGTTAAATTTCTAAGCTGCCTGTGCGGCAGTGAACCCGGTTCGGGAGTGCATCGAGCGGCTTTGGAATTTCTAAGCTGCCTGTGCGGCAGTGAACGCCTGTCGGTCGGTTCATCACACCGACTGACATTTCTAAGCTGCCTGTGCGGCAGTGAACGGGGTTGGGTGGAGTTACCGTGGGGGTTGGGTTTTCTAAGCTGCCTGTGCGGCAGTGAACCTGAAAACCGCAGATCACTTATAAAAGAGCGCTTTCTAAGCTGCCTGTGCGGCAGTGAACTTTTACTTGGAATTTTTCATTTTTTCTATAGATTTCTAAGCTGCCTGTGCGGCAGTGAACTCGATCAGCAGGATCGACAAGCTCATACTTCTTTTCTAAGCTGCCTGTGCGGCAGTGAACTGTAGTATAAAGCGCAAAAAAATAATGGCAACA
>JAVVEW010000048.1:0-18306 GCA_032251045.1 Methylococcales bacterium | reverse complement strand
AGTTTGGCCAATTATGGCTTGTCGCTGGAAGACAAGCCTGAGTTTGAGCAAGCGGAACAAGCGGAAAAAATTCAGCAATTATTTGCTCAGGCTACTGCGTTACTCGGGAAGTTGGGGCGGGTGCATCAATCAGAGGCCAAATTTTTTCTGACCGACGGCACGGAAGTGTCTGGAACTGTAGTGCAGCTGGGTAATATTGCCGCCTACGGCGTCAGTGACAAGGGCAGTGGCTTGCTGGTGCCCGCCGGTGCCGGGCGTTTCAAGCTCTGGAGTATTCCTGCTGCCGCCACAGCCAATGCCTTGTTGGCGGGCAATGCACCGGAGAAGCTACAAATTTTCTTATTTGAGTCCAAAGACAAGCCCATCGACGAGAAGAAAGAAAAAACCGCGTTCAGCGTTGTTAATTCAGGCGGTGAAATCGGTTGGATCATTGTCGGTCTAGGTGGGTTGGCCGCCATCCTGGTGCTGTTGCGTATCGTGATTTTGGTGCTGGCATCGAAAAAAACCCGTTCATTGGGCGAAGAGGTGCATGGTTTGGTTGAGCGAGGCCAGGATACAGAGGCAATTGCGTATTGCGAGCAGCAATCAGGCCCATTTGCCCGCGTATTGAAAACCGTGATCAATAATTCCGAACATCATCATGATCACATGGATGACGTTATTTCCGAAGCGTTGTTGCACGAATTTGGCGCTTTGAATCGCTACGGTTCGGCGATTTTGGTGATTGCCTCGATTTCGCCACTGTTAGGTTTGTTAGGTACGGTGACCGGGATGATCTCAACATTTGACATCATTACCGAGTTTGGTACCGGGGATCCGAAAATGCTTTCCGGCGGCATTTCCATCGCGTTGGTAACCACGCAGTTGGGTCTGATTATCGCTATTCCCACCGTATTGGCGGGAACCTTGTTGGGTAGTTGGGCGGAAAGTATCAAGTTTGACCTGGAAGAGGCCGCCTTGAAAGTCAGTAACATCTTGCTGGAACGCAGTGGCGCGGCGCTGGCGGTGAGTGCGGGCGTTAAGCCTGTCAACCCGAACACGGCGCAAAAATCCGACGTTAATCAACAAGCAGAATTGGCGCCTGAATTGGCCGGTTAAGCAAGCTAACGAGGCTATGTCGTGACATTTTCGGAAAGCATTATAGAAATTCAGGGGTTTATGGATAAAGGCGGGTTTGTGATGCCGCCGTTGATTATCCTGACCATGATTCTTTGGTATAGCCTGGGCTACCGTTACTGGATTTTGCGGCGTCGAGGCAAGGACACTGTCAGGCAATTGCTGGTCAAAATCGCCAAGCAGCCGGCGCATGCGCCACGCGATGTGCTTGAGCAGGCAGTGGCTGTTGGCTTGGCGATTAAAAGCAGTGCTCCACACTATTTAAGGCGCCGTCTGGATGCTGAGTTTTGGGCGATCGATAAAGAGCTGGGCAAGCATTCGGCGGTGATCAAAACGATTGTCATGATTGCACCGCTGATGGGTTTGCTAGGTACTGTGACCGGCATGATTGAAACCTTCAATTCCTTGGCTGAAATGGCCTTGTTTACCCAGTCAGGGGGTATTGCCGGTGGTATTGCCCAGGCCTTGTTGACCACGCAAATGGGCTTGTCGGTGGCAATTCCGGGTGTTCTGGTCAAAAGTATGCTGGACAGAAAACAGCGTAAAATTCAGGCGGAACTTGAGCAGATAAAAGATTTGATCAGCATCGATGTACGCTGATTGCCGTTAAGTGACTTTAGGTGAGCTATGCGCTATCGCGAAAAAACCGATTACTCCCAAGCATTAGATATATCGCCATTGATCGATATTGTGTTTATTTTATTGATCTTTTTCATGGTAACCACAACCTTTGTCAAGGATATGAAACTGGAATTACAGCGTCCTAGCGCGTCCAGTTCTTCCATGGCTTCTTCCAAGGCGATTCGTCTTTACATCGATAGCAGTGGGGAAACCTATCTGGATGGTGAGCCTATCCGGGTGTGGCTGATTCAGAGCAAACTCAGAGACATGCTAAAAGCCTCTTCCAATGCCAGCGTGCTGGTGGTGACCGATGACGGCGTTCCCGCTGGCAAGCTGGTGGAGGTGGTTGACCAGGCGCGTCTGTCCGGCGCCCAGGATGTTGGCGTGGCGACCAAAAAAGAAGCGGGCTAAGCTGTGAATACGCAGTCATATACCGACAGACAAGGAAAATTCATCATGGGCGCGGTAGGCGCCTTGATCGGGCCGGTGTTGGTGTTCGGACTGGTGTTGATGATGAATCTGATGGACGATGGCTTGAAAAACGATCGTATGCTTGAGCCGACTAACATGAATATCGTCAAGCAGGAAAAGCCTAAGCCCAAGAAGAAGGTCGAGAAGAAAAAGCCCAAGCCCAAGCCCAAACGCGCTAGGGCGCCTGTACCTTCGGCCAACCTGAACTCCAACTTATCCGGTATTGACGTGGGCTTGCCTGGGCTGGATATGGGGGGCTTTAGCGGCGATAAAAGCTTGCTGGGCAATACCGAGCCAACCGTTATGACCCAGGATGCGGTTGATTCCATGCCACAACCGAAAGTTAAAGGTAACTTCATATACCCTAAGACGGCTAAAAAACGCGCCATCGAAGGCTATGTGGTCATGTCGGTGTTGATCAATGTCGATGGCTCGGTGGAAAAAGTGCAAGTGCTGGAGGCGTCACCTCAAGGTGTGTTTGAAGAATCGGCGCTGGCGGGGATGCGTGCATGGCGGTTTGAGCCGGCACGTTATCAGGGCAAGGCTGTCAAGGTCTGGGCTAAACAGAAAATTCGTTTCACGTTGGGGTAGGTCATGCTGATGATGTTAACAAGGTACAGGCATTTTTTAGCGCTGGTCTTATTGTGTTCAATGGTTTCGTTAAGCGTGGCTGCGCCTAAAAAACAGCAGCAATTCAAGCCTGAAGAGTTATTGCCCTTGGCGGCCTTGCTGATCAAGGACAATTATTTCGATCGGGCACTGAAAACCTTGCATGAAATCGACCTGGAAGAGGCCGAGGCGGACGAAAATTTTGATTGGGCGCGTTTTTATACCCTGTTGGGCATGGCGGAAATGGGGTTGAACCATTATGCGCCTGCTAAGGACGATTTCTACAAGGCGATTGAGAAAGGCCAAAAAGAGCCTTTGCTCTATGTGTATTTAGCTCAGTGTCATTTTGGGTTGCAGGAATATGAGCAGACCTTGACATCGATCGGCAAGCTTGGCGATTTACAAAAAGGCTATCCCAGTCTGTACGAAATGGCTGCCCAGTCGCATTGGCAATTGAAAAATCACGACCGGGCGTGGGCGGCCTTGAATGCAGGTGAGGCTTTGTTTCCTGAGCGTTACAGTTTTCTGGAACGGAAGACATTTTACGCACTGGAGTTAGGCTTATATCAAGAGGCTGCGGCCATCGGTACCCGCTATCTTGAGTTATCCAAGGCTAAGCCGAAAGCGTATGTCGCCATTGGTAATGCACTGCGTCTGAGTAAGCAATACACCGAAGCAGCGCGCATTATGGAGGTGGCCAGTTTACGTTTCCCAAGCGATGTCAAAATTGCCAAAGTGTTAGCGCATACCTATCTTGACCAGGGCAAAACTCATGCGGCGGCCGGCGTACTCGAACGTATTTCTCGCTACGACCCGGAATTCTTTTCTGAAGCGGCCGAGCTTTACAAACGGGCCGGACGTTATTATCGCGCACTTGAATTAAATGCCCGCGTATCTGACCAGAAGGTCAAGCTCAAGCAACGTATGGCTATCCTGATTGCGCTTAAACACTATGAAAAAGTCACCAATATGGAACAAGCTCTTTATCGGGCGCAGTTGCTCAGTGACGAGCCTATACGTTACGCACTGGGCTTTGCTGCATTTTCAACGGGCCAGTTTGCCGATGCGAAACGGCATCTTGCTTTTGTTAAAGAATCGCAGCTGTTTCGGCAGGCGGTTGAGTTGCAAAAGCTCATGAAAGAATGCGAAGAAGCAAGCTGGAAGTGTGCCTAAGCTTTGTTGGCAACGACATTAGACCATCAAACTGAACGAGATGGCTGTCTTTTTTTGCTAATGAATGTCGTTGAATTTTCTCTTGACCTATCATTTATGAACAATAGAAGCCTATCGTATTTGTTGTTGTTATTTTTATGTATTACGGCTACTGCGTTATCCGCCGAGACAAATAGCGCTATCGTCAATGTGTATGTTTTTGAGGATGGTCGCCCGCTAACAGGTGTTGAAGTGAATATTGCTGAGCGGTTCAGACAATCAACAGATAGCGATGGTCATGTGTTTTTGACTTTACCACCCGGCGAGCATCCCTTGCAGTTGCTATTGGCTAAGCAAGCGCCCATCTCGCTGAACCTGCGTTTGACGGCTAACGAAAATATACAGATTATTGTCAGTACACAAGTGACCGGCGGTGAGCCAAAAATCGATATAGAAACGTCCAATCCAGCCGGATTTAATCAGGCTGTTCCGGTTCAGGAAGCCAGCCAAAAAATCGATGGCAAAGGCTTTCTCAGCGGCAAGGTTTATTCCTCGGAAGATAAAAAGCCCATTGCCGGCGCGCAAGTTTTCATCAGTGGTCTAGCCAGTGAATTGCGTACCGACAAAAACGGCGTATTCAAGGTTGAAGTGCCGGTGGGCGAATACAATATTTCCGTGCTGCACTCGGATTTCAGTACCCAGATCAAGGAAAAAGTGCCGGTCATCGCCGATTCCACCACCGACCAGCCGTTTGCAATGACGCCGGCCGGTCTGGAATTACCGGAATATGTCGTGATCGAGCCACATATTGCTGGTAGTTTAGCGTCTGTTGTTGATGAGCAGCGTAATACGTCCCAGGTTGCCAATATTCTCGGCGCCGAGCAGGTGACCCGCAACGGCGATACCGATGCTGCCAGCGCTTTGCGCCGCGCCAGCGGCCTGACTCTGGTCGGCGGCAAGTTCATTTTTATTCGAGGCTTGGGTGAGCGTTATTCCACCACCTTGCTGAACGGTATTTCCATTCCCTCGCCCGACCCTACCCGCCGCGTGGTGCCGCTGGATTTGTTTCCGACCAGTGTTTTGGATACTTTGTTAATTCAAAAGTCTTATTCAGTGGATCGTCAGGCCGAGTTTGCCGGCGGCACGGTGGATTTACGCACCAAATCCATTCCTGACGATTTTTTCTTCGATTTTGATTTTCGCACCGGTTTTCAGGATGGTACGACGGCCTCGCAAGGCTTGCGTTACAACGGTGGGCGGCTGGATTTTCTTGGCGCCGACGATGGTACCCGGGCCTTGCCGGAATCCATGGACAAAGCTCTGGCAGGTGGCACGCAGATCAACAGACAGAATTTTAACCAAGAGGAAATTAACCAGTTCGGTCGTGATTTGTCGGGTACCTACGATATTGACAAGGCTTCATTACGACCTGATTTCAGGGTTAATAGCTCGATCGGCGATAAGTTTCACATGGGTGACTTCACCTTTGGTTTTACCGGGTCACTGCGTTGGGCTGATTCCTGGGATAGTCAACAAGAAAAGCTAAAGGAATTTGCCGTCAATCGGGATAGTCTTGACCTGATTATCGATAATGTCATGGATCGCACCGAGCGCGAAACTCAGACCTCGGGCTATTGGGGCATGGAGCTGGCCTATAAGGACTATCACAAGCTGTTTGGTCGGGCGCTGATTTTGCGGCAAACCTTTGACGAAGCCCGGATTACCGAAGGTTTTACCGAATCGGAAGCGACCATCGTGCGCCGTTCACGCTTGCGTTATATCGAAAACCGGTTGATCGTCGGTCAGTGGGGTGGTGAACACATGCTCAACCGGCTGGGCGATATGAACCTGTTAGATGGCATCGACTGGCTGGGTGATATCAAGTTGAACTGGCAGTTGTCTCGTGCCAACTCGGGTCGAGAATCGCCCAACGAGCGCGAATATCGTTTTGACCTGATTCGGGATGAGTTTGAATTTTCTCGTCGGGCCGACAGCAACTCGCATATCTTTTCCGAGCTTAATGATGAGGACATGACCTACCGGCTGGATATGGAAATTCCGGTCAACCTGCACGAAAACATCAAGACCGTGCTGTCATCGGGCTTCATGCAGCGCACCCTGGAGCGGGATTCAGCGATCCGCCGCTTTAGCTTTACCGCTGCAGGCCCCAATGTACGTGGTCGGGATCTTCTGACGCAGCGTTCTCTGGAGTCGATTATCCGCGATGATCTGATCGATAATCGCGGGTTTATTCTCCAGGAAACCACGCGCGCAACCGACAACTACACCGCCAGTCAGGATTTAATGGCCTATTACGGCATGGGCGATATTACCTTATTCGACAGCGTGCGCTTGACCGGCGGCGTCAGGATCGAGGATAACGATCAGCAGGTGACCACTTTTGAGTTGTTCAACCCGAATAATCAGCCAACTATAGCGGCGCTGAAACAAACCGATGTTTTACCTTCGGCAGCGGCCACCTGGATGATTTCCGATCATGAGCAGTTCCGTTTCAGCTGGTCCGAGACTTTGTCGCGCCCGGATTTGCGTGAATTGTCGCCAGCGCCGTTCACCGACCCTAACAATGACCGGGAAACTTTAGGCAATCCCGACTTGCAGCAATCGGAAATCACCAGTTTTGACGCTCGCTGGGAATATTATTTCTCACCCACCGAGTTCTTTACTGTAGGCTGGTTCAAGAAAGAACTGACCAATCCTATCGAAACCGTGCAATTGCCGGGGCCGGCAGGCTTATTGACCTTGCAAAATGCCGCCACGGCGACATTGGATGGTACCGAGGTTGAAATCAACAAACATTTTGATTTTATCGATCAGAGCCTGGAAGATTTCTATTTTTCCGCCAACTATACCTTTTCTCTTTCCGAAATCGAGTTGCTGCCGGAAAATCTGCAAACCCAAACCACCAATTTCCGGCCGCTGCAAGGCCATTCCAAACACATCATCAACGCCTCGATGGGGTATGCCAATCCTGATAATGGCATAACCGCCACATTACTGTATAACCGTGCCAGCAAGCGTATCACCGAGGTCGGTGTGTTAGGTGCGCCGGATAAACTGGAAAGGCCATTCGATCAGGTCGATTTCGTACTTCGTTATCAAGCGCTGGATTACCTGAGTATCAATTTTAACGCTCGAAATCTGCTAGATCCCGAACAAGTCGTCACCCAAGGCAACCGCACCACTCGGGCTTTCAAGCGTGGACGCGATTTTCGCTTAGGCTTCAAACTTAGCTTTTAGGTGTGTCCTGCTTGTAACAATTTTGTCATATATGCTTGTTACTGTGATGGCGAATAATAATAACGATCTTAATCAACTTAACTTCAGGAGAAGACTACATGTTGAATTTCAATGCTAGAAAAAAAATCAGTCTGGCTGTTTTGGCTGCACTGGGAACGACGGTATCGGTGGGTGCTAACGCGGCCACTGCCAACTTCGACACGGCAACGGGCACGCTGCAAATCAGTTCCGTTGATGTGCCGCGTGCAGGAAGCGCTGCGCAATTTGACACCTTCAGCGCTAATCTGAGTTGGCTGCAAGACCAACCGGGTTTCGTATTCGAGTTGACCGATGCCGTGCTGGCTGCTCAGTCAGCTGAAGCACGAGTTTTCTTCGACGGTCAGTTTGGTAAAGTATTTGTTCCCGAAGTCACTCTGGACGGCAATTCCGGCGTGTCATTTTTCGCGGAAATGGAGTTGGTGCCAGGCTCTAATCCGTTGCGTTTTTCGGTGACCAAGCTGCACAGCAGCAATTTCGAAGGTTGTCCGGATTTTGCCGCGCCTTTAGATGGCAATGCTTGCGCTTTGGAAGGCACTTTGTCCGGTGATGTGACGTTGACCAATAACATTCGTTGGGTGTTGAATGGTGGCGTTGATGTGGGTGGCGATAGAACCAATGCTTCGGTACTGACCATCGAACCCGGTACAGTGGTTCAAGGTCAATCCGGCGCTGACTTCCTGTTTGTTAACCGCGGATCACAAATCAATGCGATCGGTACGCCGCAACGGCCTGTTATTTTCACCGGTCTTGGCGACGATGATTCCGACACTTTGCTGTCAGGTTCCTGGGCCGGGTTAGTTTTGGCGGGTGAATCATTGGTCAATGGCTGTTCTGAAGGCGTTGCTGTTTGCGAACAATTTGACGAAGCCCTGACCCGGTCTTATGGCGGCAATAACCCCAATGACAACAGCGGGGTGCTGAAATATGTGCAAATCCGTTTTGCCGGTTTTGAAATTCGTCCCGATAATGAATTGAATGCTTTGACGCTGCTGGGCGTCGGTTCCGGAACCACCATCGATTTCGTACAAACCCATCGTGCTAAAGATGATGGTGTGGAAATGTTTGGTGGTACCGTCAATCTGAAGCATATTGTCGCGACAGCGGTTGATGATGACAGTCTGGACTGGGGGCAGGGTTGGACTGGCAAAGGCCAATTCATTTTCGTCAATCAGGTTGACGGTTTTGGTGATCACGGTATCGAAGCCGATAACAACGAAGGTGACTTCAACAGCTTGCCGCGTTCCAAACCGCAATTAGTTAACCTGACCATCATCGGCAGTGACACCGGTCGTGATGGCGCCTTGTTGCGTCGCGGTACCGGCGTGAACATCAACAATGCCATTTTCACCAACTTCAGCCGCTCATGCTTGAACATCGACTCGGCTGCGACATTTGAAAATGCCGGTGCTCCAGGACAATTGACCGGTGAATTGACAGTGGAAAATACAGTGGTTGATTGCGCCACTAACTTCAACGATGATTCTGCCGATCTGTTTCTGGTCAGTGACTGGTTCACCAGTCAGCCGGGTAATGTGGCCACCAACCCTAACCTGAACGGCTTTTTGCCGGCGGCCGGCTCGCCTGCCATCGGTATTGGCTTGCATAGCTTTGGTAACGATCCGTTCTTCGCGGTTACCGATTATGCCGGCGCTTTTGCTGACGAAAACGACGACTGGACCCGCGACTGGACGTTCTTTGGCACGGTTCCGGTAGGCGTTCGTTAATTGCCAAAGACGAGGTGACAGGCCGCGCTCTTGGTGAAGAATGAAGAGCCGGTGAGTGCTTGATCTTTTCGACCAAGGCGAGGAGGGCAACCTTCCCGCCTTTGTTATGTGCGTGGAGTGAAAAGGACTTCTGCATAGTGTTTCGAGAGTATTCACGATGATTTCTTTTGTTCCCTGTGAATTCACCGGGATCTCATGCCGGACTGTCCTTATGGGAAGGATTAAATGGCGTTAACAATACTTGTCAAAAAGTTATTTAACGCTTATAATTGCCTGCTTGAACAGACCCAATAGGCGCGTAGCTCAGTTGGTTAGAGCACCACCTTGACATGGTGGGGGTCGTTGGTTCGAATCCAATCGCGCCTACCAATTTCTTAAAAAGCACCGTTTCTCGGTGCTTTTTTGTTATAGAGAAATCTAAAAGCAATGCCTTCAATAACCTTACCCGATGGTTCAGTACGTCAATTTGCCCACGCTGTAACGGTTCAGGAGGTTGCAGTCAGCATTGGTGCCGGGTTGGCAAAAGCAGCGTTAGCCGGGAAGGTAGATGGTCGTGTGGTCGATTTGTCTACAGCTATTGACCATGACGCTCATCTGGCTATTATTACTGCGAAAGATGACGAAGGTCTTGAAGTTGTCAGGCATTCAACAGCGCATCTTCTTGCGCAAGCAGTAAAGCGAATCTTTCCTGCAGCGCAGGTGACCATTGGTCCTGTCATCGATAACGGCTTTTATTACGACTTTGCATTTGAGCGTCCATTCACGCCCGAAGATCTGGATGCTATCGAGCAGGAAATGGCACGGATTGTAGCCGCGGATCTCCCTGTGGCACGTACTTTGATGGAGCGCGATCAGGCCGTTGCTTTTTTTAAGTCATTAGGTGAGCACTACAAAGCTGAAATTATTGCGGATATTCCAGCGAATGAACCCTTGTCGCTGTATAGCCAGGGCGAATTTACTGATCTGTGTCGCGGGCCGCATGTCCCTAGTACCGGTAAGCTGAAGGCGTTCAAGCTGATGAAAATCGCTGGCGCGTACTGGCGCGGAGACGCCAAAAACGAAATGTTACAGCGTATTTACGGCACGGCCTGGGCAGATAAAAAAGCCTTGCAAGCCTATTTGACTCGTTTGGAAGAAGCGGAAAAACGTGATCATCGGCGTATTGCCAAAACCCTGGACTTATTTCATACCCAGGAAGAAGCCCCTGGGATGGTGTTCTGGCATGAAAAAGGCTGGATCTTGTATCAGCGGGTAGAGCAATACATTCGTGCCCGATTGCGTGAGCACGGTTACCAGGAAGTCAGAACGCCACAAATTGTCGATCGGACTTTATGGGAAAAATCAGGCCATTGGGACAAGTTTGGCGCAATGATTTTTTCCACGCACTCGGAAAATCGTGATTATGCTGTCAAGCCCATGAACTGCCCTTGTCATGTGCAGATTTATAATCAAGGCTTGAAAAGCTACCGGGATTTACCGATTCGGATGGCGGAGTTTGGTTCTTGCCACCGTAATGAGCCTTCGGGAACCCTGCACGGCCTTATGCGTGTGCGCAATTTTGTTCAGGATGATGCGCATATATTTTGCACTGAAGATCAGATTCAACAGGAAGTGTTAACTTTCATTGATCTGTTGTTTTCTGTCTATCGTGATTTCGGTTTTGATAATATCCAGATCAAACTTTCCACACGACCTGAGCAGCGCGTTGGCGATGATGCCGTTTGGGATAAAGCTGAACAGGCTTTAGAACAAGCGCTTAATCATAAAAACCTGGACTGGCAGCTACAACCAGGTGAAGGCGCTTTTTACGGGCCAAAAATTGAATTCTCACTGACCGACTGTCTGGATCGAGTGTGGCAGTGTGGCACTATTCAGGTCGATTTCTCCATGCCTTCGCGCTTAGGTGCCGTTTATGTCGACGAACAAGGCGTTAAGAGAGCACCGGTCATGTTGCATCGTGCCATTTTGGGTTCATTAGAGCGCTTCATTGGCATTTTAATCGAACACCACGCCGGATACTTTCCGGTTTGGCTGGCGCCGATACAAATAGTCGTTCTGACCATTGCCGAGCGGCATCGTGATTATGCCGAACAAGCGGTTAAAGTATTGCGCGACGAGGGCTTCGAGGCGCGACTGGATGCACGTAATGAAAAAATTGGTTTCAAAATTCGCGAGCATTCCATGCAGCGCATTCCTTATCTCGCCATTATTGGTGATCAGGAAGCAGAAGCGCGTGAATTAACACTTAGAACGCAAAAAGGCGAAGACTTAGGTCGTCACGCTCTGGTAGATGTGGTTAAGCGCCTGCATCACCTAGGTGCTGACAAAACATAAACACGATTGGAGGATCGGAATATCGCTGCGAAAAAAGATAACACCCGTTTAAATAATGCCATCAGCGCACGCCGGGTTCGGCTGATTGATGCCGATGGTGGGGCAATGGGAATTGTGCCGCTTGATGAAGCCCTGCGTCATGCCGAACAAAACGAGTTGGACTTGGTCGAGATTTCACCCAATGCTGATCCGCCGGTTTGCAAGGTCATGGATTATGGCAAGTTTCAGTTTGAACAAAACAAAAAGTTGCAGGCGGCCAAGAAAAAGCAAAAACAAATTCAGGTTAAGGAAGTTAAATTTCGGCCTGGCACCGATGAAGGTGATTACCAAATCAAACTACGCAACTTAAGCAAGTTTCTTGACGAGGGTAATAAGACTAAAGTTACCTTACGCTTTCGAGGCAGGGAAATGGCACATAAAGAGCTGGGTATGGATTTGTTGAAGCGCATCGAGCAGGATTTATTGGAAATTGCCGTGGCCGAGCAATTTCCCAAGCTTGAGGGGCGTCAGATGGTGATGGTGCTGGCACCTAAGCGCAAGAAATAAAAAAGATCCATGGTTTTTGTGTTTAAACGCTATTAGCAGCCTGAAGTGTCTGAGTGATTTGCTGCGAACAGCGCAAGACGCTTACAATCTCCAGTCGGTGATTTGGACAACTATTGTGACCTGCCGGGCTTAGCATTTGCCTTGTGGGCTATACCAACCACGCGTAATGCGAAGGAGAAAAAATGCCAAAAATGAAAACCAACCGAGGCGCTGCCAAGCGCTTCAAGCGAACCGGTGGCGGTGGCTTTAAGTGCAAGCAGTCGCATCGTCGCCATATTCTGACTAAAAAGTCCACCAAAAGAAAACGTCAGTTGCGCAAGCCGGCGACACTGCATCCGGCAGATGTGCGCATGACCGCACGTTTGTTACCTTACTTATAAGCTGAAGGAGATCACTTATGGCAAGAGTCAAACGTGGTGTAATTGCACGCGCCCGTCACAAAAAAATACTGAAGCAGGCAAAAGGTTATTACGGTGCACGCAGCCGTTTATATCGTGTTGCTAAACAAGCCGTGATCAAAGCCGGCCAGTATGCGTATCGCGATCGTAAACAAAGAAAACGCCAATTTCGCGCCTTGTGGATTGTGCGTATCAATGCAGCGGCTCGTCAATGTGGCATTTCCTACAGCCGTTTGATCAACGGATTGCACAATGCTCATGTGGCAGTCGATCGTAAAGTTCTGGCTGACCTTGCAGTACGCGATATGGAGGCCTTTGCCGAATTGGCGAAAATCGCACAAGCTAATCGCAGTAAGGCTTAAATTGCTGATCTGCCGAGGCGGGGCGGTATCATAACCGTCACCGCCTTATGTTTTGTGACTGATGCGGGTGAGCAAAGGACTTGCACGCTTAACAACGTTTAGCCGGCATTCTCTCTACGGGCGTGCCTGGCAGGCTGAGTTGATGGCTATTCTGGAATATAATCAGGCGCTAATGTCGCGCTATATATCATCGCCATAAAACGCTTATGCCGACAGATGCGTCGCTAGCAGCAGGCTTCTAACGCTGACATATTCGTCACAGATCGTGCTGATGACGTTCGGCATTCTGGATGACTTCTTTACAGGTCGAGCGCCGTCCGGTGTTTTGACTTCCCAAGCATATCAATTTAGGTACAGTCTGTGTCGATTAACCTAGAGGAACTGGTCAAAACGGCCATTAACGAACTCGAAACGGTGGCCGAGAGCGGAGAGCTTGAGGTGCTGCGCATTAAATATCTGGGCAAAAAAGGCATATTTACCGAACAAATGAAAAGTTTGGGCCAGATGGATGCGGAGGCGCGCAAAGCTTATGGTCAGATTTTGAATCAGGCTAAAAATCAATTTCAACAAGCCTTGCAGGCGAGAAAAATACATCTGGAGCGCCAGGCATTAGATGCCCGCTTGCGCAGCGAGACATTGGATGTCACTTTGCCGGGCAAAAGTCTGGGCAAAGGCGGGCTGCACCCGGTCACGTTGACCTTACAGCGCATCGAAAAGATTTTTGCCGGCGCGGGTTTTAGCATCGCTGAAGGGCCGGAAATCGAAGATGATTATCATAACTTCGAAGCGTTGAATATTCCGGCGACACATCCTGCCCGCGCCATGCATGACACGTTCTATTTCGATCCTCACACCTTACTGCGCACCCATACCTCGCCGGTGCAGATTCGGGTTATGTCTTCAGAGCCGCCACCGTTAAAAATACTTGCACCTGGACGGGTTTATCGTTGTGACTCGGATTTGACGCATACGCCCATGTTTCACCAGGTAGAAGGTTTTTGGGTTGATAACGAGGTTAATTTCGCCGATTTGAAAGGGATTGTGCATGATTTTCTGAGCCGGTTTTTTGAATGCGACATCGCGATTCGTTTTCGGCCATCGTATTTTCCGTTCACCGAGCCGTCCGCCGAAGTGGATATCGGCTGCGTGATTTGTGGCGGAAAGGGATGTCGGGTTTGTGGTCATAGCGGCTGGCTGGAAGTGATGGGTTGCGGCATGATACATCCTAAAGTGTTTGCCGCTGTCGACATCGATGCGGAACAGTTTCAAGGGCTGGCGTTCGGCATGGGTGTTGAACGCTTAGCCATGCTCCGCTATGGCATTAACGATTTGCGCCTGTTCTTTGAAAATGATCTGCGTTTTTTGCAGCAGTTTCATTGATGCCTGCCATTTTTCAATTTTAGGCGTGATGGCCTAACCTACAGTAATAGGACGATCTCCATGCAGTTCAGTGAAGCCTGGTTGAGAACTCTGACCAACCCCGATATTGACAGCAAAACCCTGGTTGAGCAGTTGACCATGGCGGGTCTTGAAGTTGATGCAATAACGCCGGTGGCAAACGCATTTAGCGGTGTGTGTGTGGGTCTGGTGCTTGGTGTTGCCCCGCATCCGGATGCGGATCGTTTGCGCGTTTGTACGGTCGATGTTGGCGCCTCAGAGTCGTTAACTATCGTCTGTGGTGCGGCGAATGTTCGGGATGGCTTGAAAGTTCCGGTCGCCATGATAGGCGCATTGCTCGGGGAAAATTTCAAGATTAAGCGCTCTAAATTGCGTGGTGTTGAATCATTTGGCATGTTGTGCTCAGCCAAGGAATTGGGTTTGGCAGAAGAAGCGGAAGGTTTGCTGGAACTGCCTGATGACGCGCCGATTGGCCTGGATTTACGCACGTATCTGGAGTTGGATGATCAGTGTATTGAAGTTGATTTAACGCCGAATCGTGCCGATTGTCTGAGTGTCGAGGGTATTGCCCGGGAAGTGGCGGTTTTGAATCAGCTGGCCTTTCAGCCCTGGCTGCCAGAGCCGCTGTCGCTTGGCCATCAGCACAGTCTTGCGGTTAATGTCGATGCTAGCGCAGCATGTCCGCGTTATCTAGGGCGCGTAATTACGCAGATCGACCAAAGACGTGGCACGCCGCTGTGGATGCAGGAGCGTTTGCGGCGTAGTGGCTTGCGTAGCTTAGGGCCGGTCGTGGATGTGACTAACTATGTGCTGCTGGAAATGGGGCAGCCTCTGCATGCTTTCGACGCTGACCGTTTGACAGGCGCGATTGAGGTACGCATGGCGCGTGAAGGGGAATCTCTGGTTTTGCTGAACGAGCAGACGCTGGCGTTGAAAAAAGATTCTCTGATCATTGCCGATGCACAACAGCCGCTGGCTTTGGCCGGGATTATGGGCGGGCGTGATTCGGCGGTCACCGATAGTACGCAAACGATTTTTCTGGAATGCGCGTTTTTTCATCCGGATTATATGATGGGTCAGGCCCGTCGTTACGGTCTGCATACCGACTCTTCACATCGCTTCGAGCGTGGCGTGGATCCTGACTTGCAAGTGCGTGCGTTAGCCAGGGCAACGCAATTGTTACTGGCAATCGTTGGCGGCGAGGCCGGGCCAGTCACGGAAGTAAGCGATGCTGAGGCCTTGCCAGAACGAGCGATCATTGACTTACGTCGTAGCAAATTGGAGCGGGTGCTGGCAATCGACAGTCAACAATTCCCGATTACCGACACGCTTAAGCGTTTAGGCATGGTGGTGACGGAAGCCGACCAAGGCTGGCAAGTGCAAGCGCCGAGTTTTCGTTTTGATATTGCCTTGGAAGCGGATCTGATTGAAGAGGTTGCCAGAGTGATTGGCTATAACCAGTTGCCACAAAGGCCTTTGGCGGTACCGGCGGGTTTGGCGCAAGCGCCTGAAGGGCAATTGGAATTGGCACGGGTTAAAGCTTCATTGGTTGACATAGGTTACCAAGAGGCGATTACTTACAGTTTCGTCGATGCTACTATGTTGGCGTTGTTGCAGCCCGATTTAGCCGCGATTCGTTTGCAAAACCCTATTTCCAAGGACATGGCTGTGATGCGATCTACACTCTGGTGTGGGTTGTTAAACGCGGCTCGCTACAACCGTAATCGCCAACAGAGCAGAATACGCTTGTTTGAATCGGGTATGTGCTTTATTCAACAAACAGACACTGTGCTGCAACGACAGGCAATCGCAGGGCTGGCCATGGGGGCTGACGTACCGGAACAGTGGGCTGTGTCATCGCAACCGGTCGATTTTTACCGCATTAAAGGCGATGTGGAGCAGTTACTGGCCTTAACCGGGCACCGTTATCATTTTGAGCCTGCTCAGCATCCGGCATTGCATCCTGGGCAGTCGGCCTTGATCAGCAAATGTACGGGCGAAGTGATAGGTTGGGTGGGCGCATTACACCCTGAATTGCAAAAAAAGTTTGAATTGGACGCGCCGGTGTTTCTGTTTGAGCTGGATCAGGCATTGCTGCTGAATAGAGCATTACCTAAATTTGACAGCTTGTCGCGCTTTCCATCGGTACGGCGCGACCTGGCTATTTTAGTAGCAGATGCTGTTACCGTGCGCGAGGTGATAGATTGCGTCCATAATAGTGTTGCGGACACGCTTAAAGACGTTTGGGTTTTTGATGTTTATCAAGGCGATGGCGTTCCTGAAGGCAAAAAAAGTATCGCCCTGGCCATGCAGATGCAGGCGCATGACCGAACCCTCGCAGAATCTGAAATTGATGCTATATTTAAGCAGGTACTGGCTGACCTCAATGCGCAGCTGGCGGCAAAATTACGAGACTGAATACATGGCATTAACGAAAGCGGATTTTTCAGAGCGACTTTTTGAAGAGTTGGGCCTGAATAAGCGGGAAGCGAAGGAAATTGTTGATTTGTTCTTTGAGGAAATCAAAGCGACCCTTGCTCAAGGCGAGCAGGTCAAATTATCAGGATTCGGTAAATTTGAACTGCGTGACAAAAACAGTCGTCCCGGCCGCAACCCAAAAACAGGAGAGGAAATTCCGATTACGCCAAGGCGCGTTGTCACTTTTCGCTCAGGGCAAAAACTAAAAGCTCGGGTTGAGGCTTATGCTGGAGCCGAGTAACAACAACGAATTGCCGGCGATACCGGCAAAACGCTATTTCACCATTGGTGAAGTCAGTGAGTTGTGTTTGGTCAAGCCGCACGTTTTGCGTTATTGGGAGCAGGAATTTAGTCAGCTGGCACCCGTTAAGCGGCGTGGTAATCGACGTTATTACCAACGTCATGATGTATTCCTGATACGACAAATCCGGGCTTTGCTTTATGAGCAAGGTTATACCATCGGCGGGGCGAGAGCACACTTGAGCCGTGATAGCGGCAAAGAAGATGACATCCGCACACGCCAGCTGATTCAGCAAACATTGGCTGAGTTAGAGGAAATCCTTGAGATACTGAAGTAAGATTTACAACACAATACACGAGGCAACTTATGAAACTGAAAAGAACCTTACCATTAGCCATGATAATGATGGTATCTGGCGCGGCTCAAGCAACCGACGCTTGTTGTGGCAGCCTGTTTGGAGATGATGAGCACGGTTTTGACCGGGTGGAATCCGAACGTAACCGATCTAATCAAATCGTGCGCCAAACTAACTTCCAAGTGTCCCAGCACTTGGCCAGCATGATTTTCCAACCTTTGAGCACGGGCACATTGGCGAATTCGGGCAACAAAATGGCCGCATCGTCTGACGGTTCCAGCATTATTGACTCATTGTGGAACAGCTCGACCTATACTCACTTGAAAGATGACGATGGCAGCAGAACGGATTATTCCACCGACTTGTATCAATTCGTCACAGGTGTTGACAAACAATTTGGTGATTTTTATGTCGGTAGTGCGCTGACCTACGTCTATGGCAATACTCAGCAGCCACTGAATGACAACAACACCAATACCGTTGCCATTACCCCTTATGCAGCCTACAAGCTGACGGACTGGGCATTTTTCTCGTTATTAGGCAGTTATAACTACACCGGTTCTGATAACAATGATGGCCCATTCGATTTTGACACACATCAGTTTTTGACCGAAGTCAATCTGAATGGCGCATACTCTGTCGGTGCGTTTACCTTGAAAGGTCGGGGTGGTTTTCGTTACAACCATACTTACATTTCCATGCTGAACAGCGCTGATTCGGATTATGACGAGTTGACCTGGATTGGCGATGTCCAGATGGATTTCAAGGTCATCGATAACCTGACCGTCTATACCGGGGCTTTGTACGAATATAAAGACCAGGAATCATTCAGTCTGGCCAGCACATCGCTGAATGGTACCGAGATTCATGATGGTGTCGTATATATTCGCGGCGGTGTTGACTATCAAGTCCGTCCGGGTTTGTACCTCGGTGTGACCGGTTTTACCGATGTGAATGATGATGACAATAATCTTTACAACGTTGGCATGAATGTCCGTTTAGATCTTTAATTCGGCGCATTAAGCTTGCGGGAAATTATCTCGCATCATGCAATAAAAAATGGCCGTCCTAATGGGGCGGCCATTTTTTTTGTGCATCCGGCAGGATGGAGATACAAATCTCCGACTCACCCGACAAAGGGGAGCGTTCACCGCCATCATGATGCCAGCCATGCTCAGTTTGAGCATTTTCACGGTGCTTTAGG
>JAVVEW010000047.1:0-18689 GCA_032251045.1 Methylococcales bacterium | reverse complement strand
ACATACCTAACGACCGTGTACAGACGCTGCTGGAAATCCTGCAATTGAGCTCTTTGGACACTCTGCTTGAAGACATTGGTCTGGGTAACAAAATGCCTTATCTGGTCGCCAAGCGGTTAAGCCAGGAAGATTTATACGCGGCGATCAAGCTCAACGATCCACAATCCGCCAGCAACACCCCTCTGGTAATCAAAGGCAGCGAAGGCATGGTGGTTAATCTGGCAAAATGCTGCCGGCCCATTCCCGGCGATGCCATCATCGGCTTGTTCAATCCAGGGCGCGGCATTGTGGTGCATCAAGCGTTATGCCATAACAGCAGCGACAGCCGCAAAAAACAAACCGGCTGGCTGGATGTCAATTGGAGTGACGATGTCTCAGGAGACTTCGCAGCGGAAATTCGCGTGGAGTTGCTGAATCAGCGCGGCGCACTGGCTACCATTGCCGCCACCATTTCCGAACTGGATGCCAATATCGAAAATGTGGCGGTCATTGCCCAGGAAAGCCAGGTTTCTATTGACCTGATCACCTTAAGCGTGCGCGATCGCGTGCACCTGGCCACCATCATGCGCAAACTGCGCAAACTTTCACTGGTACTGAAAATCAGCCGGGTTAAAGGCTGAAGCGGTGCCACTGTTTTTCTTACACTATTAAAAAGTCATGAGTAAAACCATCATTCAAACCGCAAACGCTCCGGAAGCCATCGGCACCTATTCACAAGCCATCAAAGTTGGCAATACCGTCTATCTGTCTGGACAAATTCCACTGGACCCGGCCAGCATGAATGTGGTCGAAGGCGATATCAGCACCCAAATCAGTCAGGTTTTTCGCAATCTCAATGCCGTGGCCGAAGCGGCCGGCGGCAACCTGAGTGATATTGTCAAACTCAACATTTATCTGACCGACTTGCAGCATTTTGGCCTGGTCAACCAAATCATGGCGGAATTTTTTCACCCCCCCTACCCGGCTCGCGCCGCAGTCGGGGTAGCCGAACTGCCTAAAGGCGTAGCCGTGGAAATGGATGCTGTGATGATACTGCCTTGATTGCAACCGATGTCGGAGTCAAACGGATTGTCCGCGCCAGTTCGCAGCTTGACCGGCGTGGGCAGTCACCTGGAAAGCCGCTTGCGCAAACTGGGTATAGTCCGTATTTTCGATCTGTTACTGCATCTGCCGCTACGTTACGAAGACCGCACCCGCATTACCGCTATCAACACCCTGCAACCAGGCCAGATGGCGCTGATCAGTGGCCAGATCTGCGACATGAACAACAGCGCCAAAAGCCTCATTGTCACGGTCAGCGACGCCAGCGGTTCGCTGCCGGTCTTTTTCTTTGGTGGCCGCGCCTATCTGGCCAAACAATTCAAACCCGGGATGCGCCTAAGCTGTTATGGTGAGGTCAAGCCTGGCCTGTATGGCCCAAGTCTGTTGCATCCCGACTTCCAGATTCTGACCGATAACCAACAACCCGATACGGCTACGACATTAACCCCGATTTACCCCAGCACTGAAGGTTTAACGCAAAAAACGCTGCGCAGCCTGATCAAGCAAGCCCTGACCCGGCTGACCCCGGAACAAGATTTATTACCCCATGCCTTGCGCCAGCGCTGGCAATTACCCGATTGGCCAGACAGCCTGAACGCCCTGCATCACCCCGCATCCGGCCAGGCACCGAACCCAGAACAACGCACCCCGGCGTTAACCCGGCTGGCGCTGGAAGAATTGCTCAGCCACCAGCTCAGTCTCAGGGCCGCGCCGAAGCGCCCCGAAGCGCCACCACTGTGCTTGCCGGCAGACTGGCATCAGCGCATGACCGAACATCTGCCATTTGCCCTGACCGAAACTCAACAGCGTGTAATCACGGAAATCCTGGCTGACCTGACTCTGCCACAACCCATGTCACGGCTGGTGCAAGGCGATGTTGGTTGCGGTAAAACCGTGGTCGCCGCCTATGCTGTTCTGGCCACGGTTGCCTCAGGCTTTCAGGCCGCGGTCATGGCACCCACTGAACTGTTGGCCGAACAGCATCAGCGCAATTTCCAACAATGGCTGGCGCCGTTTGGCCTCAGTCCTTTGTTGTTGACCGGCGCCGACGGCGCCCAGGCGCGTCGCCACAAACTGGCCGAGCTGGACAGTGGCCTGACACAAGTAGTCATCGGCACCCACGCTTTGTTTCAGGAGCAGGTCAATTTTGCCCGGCTGGGTCTGGTGATTATCGATGAACAACATCGCTTTGGCGTCCATCAGCGCCTGGCGCTGCGCGGCAAAGGCTCTGCCACACATCAACTGATCATGACCGCCACGCCCATTCCGCGCACGCTGGCCATGCTAAACTACTCGGACATGGCGCTGTCGATCATTGACCAGCGCCCGCCCGGTCGGCGCGCCGTGATGACTCGTGCCATTGCCAACACCCGGCGCGCCGAGGTGATCGAGCGCATTGCGCACTGGACGCAAACCGGCCAGCAAACCTACTGGGTGTGCACGTTGATCGAAGAATCCGAATCCTTACAATGCGAGGCGGCTGAAAACACCGCACAACGGCTGGCCGAACAACTACCCGACGTGCGCATCGGGTTGCTGCATGGGCGCATGAAAACCCGTGACAAAGACCAGGTCATGGCAGATTTCAAAAACGGCGCTATCGACTTGCTGGTCGCCACCACCGTCATCGAAGTCGGTGTCGATGTGCCCAACGCGAATCTGATGGTTATTGAAAATCCAGAACGCCTGGGGCTGTCGCAACTGCATCAGTTGCGTGGCCGGGTTGGGCGCGGCGGCGCGGCCAGCTATTGTCTGTTATTGTTTCAGTCGCCACTGTCGGAACATGGACGCCAGCGACTGGGCATTTTGCGCGACAGCGACGATGGCTTTGTGATTGCCGAAAAAGACCTTCAATTGCGTGGCCCCGGCGAGTTTCTAGGTACCCGGCAAACCGGCGCGCTGAAATTCAGGGCCGCAGAACTTAGCCGCGACGCCGACTTGCTTGACGCCACCAGCGACGCCTGCCACTGGCTGGAACAGCATCATCCTGACCTTATTCCATTATTGATCGAGCGCTGGCTAGGCCAGGCCGCGCACTATGCCGAAGTTTAATGACTGACCACAGCGTATTATTACTTGAAGAACCCAATTGGTGCCCCCTCGCCTGCCGCCACGCCATTCCTGAGGCAGCCCTGAGCTGGCTGCTGGAATCCGGTTCGATCACCCAGCGTTTGCGGCACGAATGCCCCGGCAGGCTGAGGGTTGAGGTGTTGCGGCAAGCCTGGCTGAGGCTGTTCTTCTCCGAACACCAATTGCTGAAACTCAACCCTCAGCATCGCCATTTAAGTCGAGAGGTGTTGCTATACAGCGAGACCCAAGCCTGGGTCATCGCCCGCACCGTGATACCGCGTCAAACACTCACCAGCCTAAGGCGCGGCCTGGACAGGTTAGGCAATCGGCCATTGGGTGAAATTATTTTTGCCTCAGCGTCCTTAAAACGGCACCGCTCGCAATTATGTCAAGTGCCGCCAGGCCTCTGGCAACCGGCCTTGCAACAGCGCCTGGATTTACAACACCCCATCTGGGGACGGCGCACAGTGTATCTGTTGCACGACAAACCGCTGTTAATCAGCGAATTCTTTTTGCCGCCACTATGGACGCGTTAAGCCATGTACACGCTGAGCGCACCTGCACACACCGAATACATCATTAAAAAATCCCGTTTTATTGGCATAGCCGTACCCTGTACCAGCGAAACCCAGGCGCAGGCAACGCTGGCCGGGCTAAGACAGCGCTACGCCGATGCCAACCATATCGCCTACGCCTATCGAATCCTTACCCCGGACGGTTGGCGCTACCGCATACATGACGCTAACGAGCCATCGGGAACCGCGGGTAAACCGATTTTCGCGCATCTGGAAGGCAAACAACTGGTCAATGTGCTGGTTGCAGTGGTGCGTTATTTTGGCGGCATTAAACTCGGCGCTGGCGGGCTGGCCCGCGCTTATGGGCAAAGCGCCGGACAAACCCTGGAGCAGGCAACTAAACAGCCGTTCGTGCGCAAAGTCAAAATCACCTTGCGCCTGCCCTATGAACTGCTCGATCGTTTTCTGCATCACCTTAAAACGCTGGACGCCGACCTCATCGACCAGACCTTTACCAGCGACGTAACCTTGACCCTGGCGCTGCCAGAAGCACAACTCGATCAGTTAGGATACGCTTATCAATGCCTGGATCACGCCGTGCCGACATCAACCATGCCCTAACAGACAGGCTAAAAGCGGTCGAAACAGCGCACTGCGTCAATAGGTAACTGGCCGCCACGAGGTCGGGCCGGTTCCAAGGCTTTGCCAATGGCAATAAACATGGCAATCAAATGATCTTCAGGTAATGCGATGAGTTGTCCGACTCGGTCAAAATCAAAACCGTCCATCGGACATGAGTCATAACCTTTGGCCTTAGCTGCCAGCATCAGGGTTTGTGCGGCGATACCACAAGAACGCATGGCCTCATCCCGCTGGGTTTGCGCCTTGCCGTTGTAATATCCCGCTATGGCCGGTAACAGAAAATCGCGCACCGGCTGCGGCGCATTAAACCAATAACGCTCAGGCTCCTTGTTCCAGGCCATGCAATCGGCACATAACACAACCAACAGCGAAGCGTCCGTCACCTGCGCCTGATCCCAGGCGGCGGCACGCAATTGTTGACGCAACTTAACGTCGCGAACCACCAGAAAACGCCAATGTTGAATATTGAACGCCGTCGGCGACAACATGGCTAATTCAATCAAGGCATCAGTTTCGGTATCACTGATACGATGCTCAGGGTCAAAGACCTTGACCGCACGGCGTTGGGTTATCGCGTCGAGTACTTGCATTGTTTCTCTCCTGTCAGGAATAGCATGAAATTTTCAAGCGCATGTTATGCGTTTTAGCACCATAAGGGCGCCACGATGCAGATTAACACAATGCTAAAGGCTAAAATGCTGAGAGAGTAGATCAACCCTGATACTAGCCAGCTCCAGCGACTGGAGCTTTCACCAATGGCCAACAAACCCTAGAATAAGGGATTTTCCCCAACGGAGACCTGTATGCTGAAATTTTTCGCGCTTGCCCTAGGCCTGACTTTAATGAATACGGCTTGGGCCGGGCCAAAACAAGACACTTTTCGGGTATGCGCCGACCCTTTGCATCCCCCCTATTCCACCCGCGAACAATCCGGCTTTGAAAATAAGATCGCCGAGTTATTCGCCAAGAAACTGGGACAAACCGTAGCATATACCTGGTTTCCCGAACGCATTGGCTTTATTCGTAACACCTTGATGGCGACCATTGACGACACCGATACCTATCGTTGCGATGTGGTCATGGGGGTACCGGCCGGTTACGACCGAACCTTAACCACCCAGCCTTATTTTCATTCCACGTATGTGCTGCTGATCGCGCAAAATCGTGGCTGGGATGATATTAATGAACCTCGGCAACTGGCCGAATTACCCCTGAAACGACAAAATCGTTTGAAAATCGCCATGTTCGATCGGGGGCCTGGCACACAATGGTTACAACGCCAGGGCTTGTTAGATCAGGGCATTCCCTATCAAACCATGTCTGGTGATCATGAACATAACATCGCCATGCGCATCGATGAAGATATGCGTGCCGGCTTGATTGATATGGCCATTTTATGGGGGCCTTTAGCCGGTCATGTGCTCGACCAAAGTCCTGAAGGCAGCTATCAGGCTTTACCGATGATTTCCAGTCCGGGCATGAAATTTGATTTTTCCATCGCCATGGGGGTCCGCTACGGCGACAAGGCGCGCCAGCAGCAACTCAACCGGTTAATCGAAACAAACCAAGCGCAGATCAACGCGATTTTGCGTGAGTATCACTTTCCTTTGCTGCCAATTCCCGCCGTACAACCACGGCAGGATGATGATTGACGCAAGTATACGCAGCGTAGATCAACTACGGCATCGGGATATCCGTCACAGGATGCTGTAAATACATCCGTGTCAGCTCTACTAGCTTCCCCCTTTGACAAGGGGCCTGCTCCCCCTCCCCCCTTTGGCAAAGGGGGTTGAGGGGGATTCAGGTCAACAGTGTTACAACCTGGGCGCGGCAGCCAGCAATTTTCGGGTATAAGGATGCTCAGGACGGGCCAAAACCTGTGCCACCGGGCCACTTTCAACAATTTTACCGGCTTGCATCACGGCAATGTCGTCGGCAAATTCACCGACCAAGGGCAAGTCGTGGGTGATAAACAAATAGCTTAAGTTATGGCTTTGTTGCAGTGCTTTGAGCAAGGCGATGATCTGCGCCTGCACCGAAACATCCAGGGCGCTGGTCGGCTCATCCAGAATCAACAGCTCGGGTTTCAGCGCCAAGGCCCTGGCGATACAGATTCTTTGCCGCTGACCACCGGAAAATTCGTGCGGATAACGCTGTGCCGACTCAGGGCTCAGGCCAACCTGCTCCAGGAGTGCCAGTACGGCATCGGTGATTTGATCGCGGGTCAATTCCGGCTTCAGCGCTTTAAGCCCTTCGGCGATCACATCACCAATCAACAGCCTGGGATTCATCGCGGCAAACGGATCCTGAAACACAATCTGCATTCGGCAGCGTTTTTCGCTTTCGTCCAGTTCACTGACCTTGGCCCCACCCAGCCGGATGTCACCGGTTTTGACCGGCAGAAGGCCCAGCAAGGCTTTACCCAAGGTGGTTTTGCCGCAGCCCGACTCACCGACCAACGCCAGCGTTTTACCGGTTTCAAGATACAAGCTGACATGATCAACTGCAGCGATTTCCCTGATTACGCGCCGAAAAATTCCGCCTCTGACCGGATAAGTCACGGTTAAACCGGTGACCGCCAGCACCGGTTGGCTGTCGTTGTCGGCTTGAGCTGTCTGCTGTTTGGCTTTCGGCAAAGCATCGAGCAGCATACGGGTATAGTCATGCTGGGGGTTTTCCAGCACGCTTCGTGCGGCACCGGATTCGACAATTTTGCCCTGACGCATTACCGCGATACGGTCGGCGATACTGGCCACCAGCGCCAGATCATGACTGATCAGCCACAAGGCCATGCCGGTGCGTTGCTGCAAAGCTTTCAACAGCGCCAAAATCTGTGCCTGAATGGTGACATCCAACGCCGTAGTCGGCTCGTCGGCAATCAGTAACTCCGGCTCGCCGGCCAGCGCCATGGCGATCATCACCCGTTGCTGCTGGCCGCCGGACAATTCATGCGGGTAACTGTCGATACGCCGCTGGGCTTCAGGGATTTCCACCGCCTTAAGCAGCTCCAACACCCGTTGCCGGCGTGCTTGTCCTGTTAAATCGGTATGCAGTGCCAGCACTTCGGCGATTTGTTTGCCGATGGTCAGTACCGGGTTGAGTGAGGCCATGGGGTCCTGGAAAATCATTGCCATGCGCTTGCCGCGCAACCGGTTGAGCGCGGTTTCCGGTAAGTCGGTCAAGGTCTCTTCGGAAAGCTTTATCTGGCCGGCATCAAAACGGCAGTTCGGGGGTAACAATCGCATCACCGACAGCGCGGTTAACGATTTACCCGAGCCGGACTCGCCGACCAGAGCCAGGGTTTCGCCAGGGTTGACGGTTAAATCAATACCGTCAACTGCCGGCGGCTGGCCGGGAAAGGTCAGTTTAAGCTGGGCAATGGTCAATATTGGTTCAGCCATGCTCGGCCTCGCGTGGGTCGAAAGCGCGGCGCACGCTGTCGGCGAACAGATTGGCCGCCAGCACCAGAGTGAACATCAGACAAAACGCCGCCATCAGCGACCACCAGACCAAAGGTTCCCGCGCCAATTCCAGACGTGCGCCGTTAATCATATTGCCCCAGCTGTAGGTCACAGGATCCACGCCGATGTTGATATAAGACAATACCGCCTCGGCCAGCACCAGGGCGCTGAAATCCAGCGCTACGCTGATAATGACGATATGCATGACATTGGGCAGGATGTGCCGCAGCAGAATCCGGTACGGCTTGACGCCCAGCGCGAACGCCGCCTGAACATAGCCCATTTCCCGAAGTTTCAACGTTTCCGCACGCAGCAGCCGACACAAGCCGGTCCAACTGGTCACGCCCAGAATCAGACACAAAAACAACAGCCGGGTGTCGGCGCGCACCTGCAGGCTGGTGTAGTTTTCCGGATGATTGGCCATGTGTACCTGCACCAGCAAAATAGCGGCGGCAATCAGCAGCACGCCGGGAATGGAGTTCAGGGTGGTGTAAAGGTACTGAATCACATCATCGACCCAACCACCGAAAAAACCGGCCAAAATGCCGAAACCAATGGCCAGCGGCAACATGATCAGCGTGGTCAGGGCGCCGATTACCCAACCGGTACGGATGCTCTTGACGGTTTGATACAGCACGTCCTCACCAACCATGTCGGTGCCCAGCACATGGTAATAATGCGAGACATCCCAGAGCACCAGCGCCAGCGCCAGTTGCGCCAGGATAGTCCAGGTGGCCCAGCGCAGCGCCGGTAAGTCGCGCCAGCGCTGCTGCAAGCCGCGCCAGCTGACCCAGACAAACAAGGCGATGATCGCCAAAAGACCCAGATAACGGCCACAGGCGGCCAGCAGTTTCAAGGCTATATCTTGGATGTGATGGTCTTCATCGCTTAAATGCGCGCCGCCATGCTGGAGCCTTGGCCGACCCCAGACCGGTTCACCGGTGTCGGTTTCCATGAATTCGGAGCTATAAAGCTGGCTGGCGAATGGCGCGGAATAGGTTTTTTCTTGACCATCACGCAGTGGCGTCAGCAAAGTGTCCAGCACGCTCAGCACTTCACCGCCGGATTTTTGGTAATGCACCGAATCCAAAAGCGCCACACTTAAAAAAAACAACAGCACGGCCAGCGCCACCACGCCGCTGGGGTGCTCAGCCAATTTGGCGAACGGCCGCTTCAGTTCCGGGCGTGAACGTGCGGCGGCCAGACCCAGCGCCATCACCAGCACCAACCCCCAAAGCAAGGCATCGGTCCATAAGCCCACCATCATGACAACCTGACCCTGGGGTCAACCAGTGTGTAGGCGATATCGGTCAACAGCAAACCGATGATATACAGCACTGAACCTAAAAACACCATGGCCCGGACAATGGCGAAATCCTGGGCGGCGATGGCATCGATGGTGTAACTGCCCAGCCCCGGTATGGCAAAAAACGATTCCATGATCAAACTCCCCATGAACAATAGCGGCAACACCACCACCACGCCGGTCAGAATCGGAATCAGGGCATTGCCCAGCACATGCCGGAACAATACCTGAAGTTCACTCAAGCCTTTGGCGCGGGCGGTGCGTACATAATCCTTGCCGATTTCCTCCAGAAACAAAGTTCGGTACCAGCGCACGCCGGAACCCAAGCCCGACAACACGCCGATCAGCACCGGCAAAATGGCAAATTTGAAGGCGTTAAGGCCGCTGTCGAAGCCGGAAATCGGTACCCATTGCCAGACTTTGCCGAATAGAAACTGGCCGCCGATGATGTAAAACAGCGATGAAATTGACATTAAAGCGACCATCAGCACTTGCCCGCCCCATTCCACGCCGGTGCCGCGAAACCAGACCAGCAACAAGGCCACGGTGATATTGACCGACAAGCCGATGATCAGCGTTGGCAAGGCCAAGGCCAGACTGGGCCACATGCGCTGGCTAATGTCGGCGCCGATGTTGCGCCCGGAATCGGAAATGCCGAATTCCAGCCAGAACAAACTGGCCGATTTCTGGAAGAAAATCGTTTCGCTAAGGCTTTCTGGAAAGCTTTGCTCACCGTTCCAAAGCAGTGGCAGATCATAGCCGCGCTGGCGTTTCCAGTTGGCGATGGCCTGTTCGGTGACATGCTTTTGGCCCAGCTGCATCCGGGCCATGTCGCTGGGACTGTTGAGTACGAAAAACAACAGAAAAGTCAGCAGATTGACACCTAACAGCAGGGGCAGGGCGTAGAGCGCACGGCGAAGCAGATAACTGAACATGATTTACCGCTCCCGCTGCTTGAGATAACGCCGCCAGGCGGCATAAGCCGTGGCCAGCACCAGTAAACCAAAAATCAGCGCCGGCCAGCGCGCTGGCTGATTCCATTGTTGCCGCAGCGTGGCGCGTAATTCAGGATCGATGCGCTGGTATTTCAGCCGATTATTGGCCATCAGATTGGCTTTGATGTTGCCGTACCAGGCATGGGCCAGCAGATAATCTTCCGGGAACAAGCCGAAAATCCAGGGTGTGTCGCGCCGGATCAGCGCCTGCATTTTCTGGATTAGCTGAAATCGCTCCGGGCTGTTATCCATCACCCGCATTTTTTCAAACAAACGATCGAATTGCTTATTTTGATAATTGCCGGCATTTTCGCCGCCGTGTTCAACTTTGCCGTTAGGTCCGTACAACAGAAAAAAGAAGTTTTCCGGGTCGGGATAATCGGCGTTCCAGCCCCACATGAAAATCTGCGTGTTACCGGAACGCATTTTTTGCTGGAAGCGGTTGTAATCGGTGCCGCGAATCACCAGTTTGATGCCCAGTTTCTGGAGCTGTTTGCGGTACCAGTTCATCCGTGGACGGTCGGCCGAGCTGGTGGACGGAGTATCCAGGTACAAGATCAAAGCTTGTCCGGTATCAGGATCGATGCCCTCAGGGTAACCGGCTTTGGCCAGTAAGGCCTTGGCTTCGGTTAAAGATTTGCGCTTGGCCCGGTTATCCACCCAGTCGTAAACATAAGGATTGATGCCATCCTGACCTTCGACATAGCCAAAAATGCCCGGCGGCAGAAGTCCTTGCGCCGCCCGCCCCCGGCCATTGAGAAAAATTGAAATAAATTCTTCATAATCCATGGCGATGGCAATCGCCTGCCGCAGCAGGCGGGCATGAGCGTCGTTGCCGCCGACCACTTTATCGAGCATGTTAAAACCCACATAATAAATCGAAGTCGCCACCACTTTACGTAAAGCAATGCCTTTATCACGCATATCCTGAGTCAACCCCAGCTCACCGGTGCTGGAAAACTGCACCGCCTGATCGAAACTGTCGGCGGCAATGCCGGAGGCATCGTAATAGCCTTGTAAAAACTTGTTCCAATAAGGAATGGTCTCTTTTTCCAGGGTGTAAACCACGCGGTCTATGAACGGCATGGCTTTGCCGGCATCGGCCAGAAGGCCGGCTTCAAGGTCACCGGCTTCGCCTTCCGAAGGATACGCTTCGCCGTGAAAATTCGGGTTGCGGCTTAAAATCATCCGCCGGTTGGGATTGTTTTCAGTCAGCTGATAGGGTCCTGTGCCGATCGGGTACCAGTCCAGCACGATATTTTTTTGGCTTAAGCCGGGTTGTTGGTAAAAGGCGACCGCTTCCCAGGGCATGGGCGCGAAAAACGGCATCGCCAGCCAGTATTTGAACTGAGGATATTTGCCTTTGATTCGGATTCTCAAGTGATAACGATCCAGCGCTTCGACGCCGGTCATGGCCAAATCGCGTAAGGCCATAGCGTCCAGCGCTTCGGTCTGTTGTTGGAATTCGGCAAAACCTTCGATGTAATTTTTCATCAATTCGGCAATCGGCGATTGCGTTTTTACATGCGCCAGGCGTTTGATCTGAAAAATATAGTCCTCGGCAATCAGCTCACGCGTGCCGGTGTGTTCGAAATCGGCCAACGAGGCAATGCCGGCCAATGCTGTATCTGACAAATCGTGATAAAGAAAATCACCGACTTCGGTTTTGGCAAACGCTGGATGCGGTTGATAGTCTATGCCCGGTTTAACCGAAATCAGATAGTCGGTAAAGGCAATCGCATCCGGGGCTGTGGCGTCCGGTAAGATGCTTAAATCTTTTGCTCGGTAGACCACTTCCGGCATTTTTTCAGCCGTCAGCGGCGTCAATTGGTAAGGCCGTTTCAGGTAATGGTATTGCAACAGGGGTTCGTAAATCTGGGCGATGAACACATATTCATTGGCGCTGTAGGCACGCGCCGGGTCCAGATGCTTGGGCCGTTCGGAAAACGAGGAATACAGCGTGTTACTGCGCCACTCTCGATCTGGATAAGGATGGTTGGCCGGTATTGGGCCGCAGCCCGTCAACAGCCAAACGATCAGACAAAGCAGCGATAAACTTCTGGACATGGGCATTCGGTCTGGGCTACTGTTTACGGTTTTTTAAGGCGTAAAAAACCTGAGTATAACAACAATTCAATCAAGGAGTAGACATGGCTTTCCTAGCGGGTAAAAAAATACTGATCGTCGGCCTCGCCAGCAACCGTTCCATCGCCTGGGGCATTGCCCAGGCCATGCGCCGCGAAGGCGCGGAATTGGCGTTTACCTATCAGAACGACAAGTTGAAATCGCGGGTTGAAACCATGGCCGAGGAGCTGGGCTCAACCATCACCACCGAATGCGATGTCGCCCTCGATGAGCATATCGATCAGGTATTCAAGGAGCTGGGCCAACATTGGGACGGCCTGGACGGCATCGTGCATTCGGTGGCCTATGCCCCGCGTGACGCTTTGGATGGTGATTATGTCGCCGCCACCACCCGGGATAATTTCCGTATCGCGCACGACATCAGTGCTTACAGCTTCACCGCGCTGGCCAAAGCCGGACGCGAAATGATGCAGGGCCGAAACGGCAGCTTGCTGACCTTGACCTATCTGGGCGCCGAGCGGGCGATTCCCAATTACAACGTCATGGGCGTGGCCAAGGCCAGCCTTGAAGCCAATGTACGTTACATGGCCGCCGCACTGGGCGCGGAAGGCACCCGGGTCAACGCCGTTTCCGCCGGCCCCATCCGCACCCTGGCCGCCTCCGGCATCAATAATTTCAAAGCCATGCTGGCCAAAGCCGCCGATACCGCGCCATTGAAAAAGAATGTCACCATCGAGGAAGTCGGCAACGCCGCGGCGTTTTTAAGCTCGGACTTAGCCTCCGGCATTACCGGCGAAGTGCTTTATGTCGATGCCGGCTATAACATTGCCGGGCTGGCGGCGTCCTGATTCAATCACAATAACCCGTTTCAGCCCATACTAGGTACCCTAAGCTGTAATCATTCACGGGGTCAACGCGATAAGGCAGCCATGCTCAATTTGGAGTCTAAAGCACAGTGCAAATGCTCAAACTGAGCATGGCTGGCGATGGTGCGTCAATTGACAGGATATTGCAACGCCAGGAGGCGCAGTGTTCGCGACGCAGGCGTTTTAGCGCAATGCCTCTCTGACGAGACTGGCAAGGGCCTGCTTTACCAGCTTCCCCTTTTTCAAAAAGGGGGGCGTACATAAGCCTGGAGCTTATTGAATAGTCTAGGTTTTTATGAACGGCAAAAAACCATATGCTTTCAATTTGTGCCTTAACACATTACGACTAATGCCCAACAGCTTGGCGGTTTGTACCTGATTGCACTCACAATATTGATAGGCGCTATCGATAACCGCCTGGTCAATACGCTGATACAAATCGTCCAGGCTCTGGTCATAGGTCTGCACCAAAATATCGCGCAAACGCTTAAAGTCCCCCGCCACCTGCGGTTCGATTGTTTCGGTTCCGGCGGCAATTTTATTGCCGGTGCTGGCATGTAGCTCCAGATCCTCGGGGCTGATATCCGAACCCCGACTAAGTAACACAGCATGATGGATCACGTTTTCCAGTTCCCGGATATTGCCTGGCCAGGAATAATTCAGCAAAGCGCGCTCGGAGCTACTGGACAGCGTTTTCTCGATACCACCGATGCGTTTACGGTAACGCTCCAGAAAAAACCGCGCCAGCGGCAGAATATCGCCCAAACGCTCGCGCAGCGGCTTGAGCTGAATACTGGCAACATCCAGCCGGTAATACAAATCCTCGCGAAAGCGCCCGGCACGCACTGCCGCCGCCAGATCGACATTGGTGGCGGCAAGCAATCTGACATCGATCGGCGTGGCCGTGCGCGCGCCTAAGCGCACCACTTCGCGCTCCTGCAACACGCGCAACAACTTGACCTGAGCCGATAATGGCAAATCACCGATTTCATCGAGAAACAGGGTGCCACCTTTAGCGGCTTCGAACCAGCCGGCGCGATTACTATTGGCACCTGTAAAAGCGCCGCGTTCATGACCGAACAATTCGCTTTCGATCAGGTTTTCAGTAAACGCGCCGCAGTTGACCGGCACGAACGGGCCTTGTGCGCGGGCACTCAAGGCATGAATATGGCGGGCGACCAATTCCTTGCCGGTGCCGGTTTCGCCAATAATCAGGACATTGGCTTCGCTGGGCGCGATGCGCTGGATATAGTCCAACAATTGCCTTGAAACCGGATCAGCAAAGGTCAACGCCGTGGCCCGAATCGACAAGGCATGGGCGTGCGGGTCGGGAAAACTGATCAGCGTTTCATCAGTTTCGGTAAACGATTCGGAAGCGTTCATCTCCTCTTTGGCTCCTGAAGCTGTCAATGAAACCAATGCGCGTGCTTGATATTGACTTTGACCGGATCGCCTTTAGTCAAGCCCAGGGCGCGAAAGCGATCACCCGGCATTTCCACGAACAACACCGAGTCCTGCCGGGCCGCGCCGGGCCGGCTCAGTTCCAGGCGGATATTACTGCCCAGATGCTGCCAATCCTTGACCAGAACCGGCGAGTCGGTGCCCGGTTCCAGGCGTTCAACGTCGATATGATGCGGCCTGACATGGGCAATCGCGCCCTTGGCCGGATCGACTTCCAGGCCAAGGCCGGCCAGCCAGTTGGGATCGTCGCGGTCGATATGAAAGATATTGGTCTGACCGATGAAGCGGGAGACGAAATCATTGCCCGGCTGATCGTAAATTTCGCTAGGTGTGCCTTTTTGTTCGATCACGCCGTGATTCATCACCACGATCTGGCTGGCCACTTCCATGGCCTCTTCTTGATCGTGGGTAACGAAAATACTGGTGACATTTAGCTCATGATGCAAATGCCGCAGCCACAGCCTGAGATCTTTACGCACACTGGCATCCAGCGCGCCGAACGGCTCGTCGAGCAGCAGCACCGACGGCTCCACCGCCAGCGCCCGGGCCAGGGCGATACGCTGGCGCTGGCCACCGGACAGTTGATCGGGGAAACGGTCGGCCAGCCAGTCCAGTTGCACCAGATTCAGCAAGGCATGAACTTTTTCCTTGACCTCGGTCTCACCGGGCCTGATTTTTTTCGGCTTGACTCTAAGACCAAAGGCAATGTTGTCGAACACGGTCATGTGCCGAAACAGTGCGTAATGCTGAAACACAAAGCCAATATGACGGTTTTTCACCGGCTGGTCGGTGACCTTGTCGCCATTCAAAAACACCTCGCCCGCGTCGGCTTGTTCAAGTCCTGCGATAATTCTCAGCAGCGTGGTTTTGCCGCAGCCGGAGGGGCCCAGTAAGGCGACCAGCTCGCCTTCGGGAATGTCCAGATTGATGTTGTCCAGGGCAGTAAAGCTGCCAAATTGTTTGGCTATGTTTTGTAATTGGATGCTCATGGCTTGTTTCTTGTGATGTTATTGATTTATTCACTCGGGAATTTCCGGGGGTCGCAGGCCCCGTCTTGACCGTCAACCCTGGTGGATGCGCTTCGCATATCCACCCTACGCAGTCAAGTAGGTTGGGCAAAGCGGCAGCGTGCCCAACAAAGCCGCTGTTGTGTTGGGCACGCGCTATCGCGCTTTACCCAACCTACGAAGCTATCGCTCAACCCAGCCTACTGCCGACTTATGTCGCTTGCCGATCCTGGTTTTGCTTCCATTCCAAAAAAGTTTTGATCACCAAGGTGACCACCGCCAAGGTGGCCAACAACGAGGCCGAGGCGAACGCGCCGACAAAGTCATATTCGTTGTAGGTGATCTCGACATGCAGCGGCAAAGTATTGGTCAGCCCCCGGATATGCCCGGAAACCACCGACACCGCGCCGAATTCGCCCATCGCCCGGGCGTTACACAGCAAAACGCCGTACAACAAACCCCATTTGATATTCGGCAAGGTGACTTTGAAAAAAGTCTGCCAACCGCTAGCGCCCAAAGACAGCGCCGCTTCCTCTTCCTCATGCCCCATTTCCTGCATCAACGGAATCAGTTCCCGGGCGACGAACGGAAAAGTCACGAACAAAGTGGCCAGGATAATGCCCGGCACGGCAAAGACGATTTTGATGTCATATTCAGAAAGCCAGGGCCCCAGCCAGCCTTGCGCGCCGAAGATCAGCACATAAATCAAACCGGCGATCACCGGCGACACCGAAAACGGCAAGTCGATTAAAGTAATCAGGAAACTTTTGCCGCGAAACTCGAACCGGGCAATTGCCCAGGCCGCCGAAACACCGAACAACGTGGTCAACGGTACGCATACGGCAGCGGTGAGCAACGTCAGCCGAATAGCCGCCAGGGTGTCGGGATGGCCGATGCTGTCGCGGTATGTGTCCCAACCTTTGGCAAACGCCTCGATTAGAACCGTTACCAGTGGCAAAATCAGAAACAAGGTGATGATGGTCAGCGCCAGACCAATCAGGATATAACGCACCCAGACCGGGTCGGCAGTGGCCATCGGTATGCTTTTCTGTTGTTGCGTGTTCATTATTTTTTCCTCACAACTGCCCACCACGCCGTCTAACCCAGCGCTGCAACAGATTGACCAAAAGCAGCAACACAAACGACACCATCAACATGGTCAGGCCAATGGCGGTGGCGCCGGCGTAATCGTATTGCTCCAGTTTGGTGATAATCAAAAGCGGGACGATTTCCGAGATATAAGGCATGTTGCCGGCGATGAAAATCACCGAACCGTATTCGCCGACGCCGCGGGCGAAAGCCAGCGCGAAGCCGGTCAGCAGCGCTGGCAGGATATTGGGCAAAATCACCCGAACAAACGTCTGCCAGCGATTCGCGCCCAGGCTGGCGGCGGCCTCCTCCATGGCTCTATCGAATTCCTGCAAAACCGGCTCGACCGTGCGCACCACGAACGGCAGGCCGATAAAAATCAACGCGAACACGATGCCTAATGGTTTATAGGCGATTTGCACGCCCAAAATATCCATGACAATTTTGCCGATCCAGCCCCTGGGTTCGTAAATCGCCGCCAGCACGATACCGGCCACCGCCGTAGGCAAGGCGAACGGCAAATCGATCAAGGCATCGAACATTCGCTTGCCGGGAAACGGATAACGCACCAGGCTCCAGGCGATGACAAAACCAAACACAGCGGCCACGGCGGATGCCGCCAGCGCGGCCAGAAAACTGACCCGGAACGAGGCTTGCACCCGGGCATTGCTCAGAATCGCCCAGTAATCCGCCCAACCCAGTTCCAGGGATTTGAACAGTAGCGCGCTTAACGGTATCAGCACGATCAGCGCCAGATAAACCAGCGTGAACGCCAAAGTACCTCGAAAACCGGGCATGATAGGACTTTGTGGCATGGTGGTGTCCTTTAGATTAAAAAACACGGGGCGGATATGTGGTTTCCACCCCGGTTGGTTTGTTGGCGTTCCCCGCAGAACAGGCACAAAATGCGGCGCGCAGGGCACCAGCGGTATGGTTGGGCACGCTTACGCTTTGCCCAACCTACGCCTGCCCTACCAGCCTCGCCCTTTTGCAAAGGGGGGTTAAGGGGGATTTTTTCAAGCTGTAAACAGTTATTACCGCTCGCGCTTTGGTAAACAGCCAATCAAGGCGCGTAAATTTCATCAAAAGTGCCGCCATCGTTGAAATGCGTTTCCTGGGCTTGCTGCCAGCCGCCGAATACCTCATCCACGGAAAAGCGTTCCAGTTGCGGGAAACGCGCCAGATCTTTGGGGTCAACGTGTTCAGACTGTTGCGGCCGATAGTAATATTTCGCGGCCAGACGCTGGCCCACCGGTGAATACAAATACTCCAGATACGCCGTGGCCAGATCGGTGGTGCCATGTTTTTCGGCCACTTTGTCCAGCACGGTGACCGGTGTTTCCGCCAGAATACTGGTCTTGGGCACGACGATTTCAAACTGGTCGGGACCGAGTTTATTAACCGCTAAGAAGGCTTCGTTCTCCCAGGCCAGCAGCACATCGCCGATACCGCGTTGCACGAAGGTAGTGGTGGAGCCGCGTGCGCCGGAATCCAGCACCGGCACGTTTTTATACAGTTTTTTGACAAAGTCCTTGGCTTGTTCCGGGCTGCCGTAGGCTTTTTCGGCAAACGCCCAGGCGGCCAGATAGTTGTAGCGCGCGCCGCCGGAGGTTTTCGGATTGGGCGTGATCACGGAGACGCCTGCTTTAATCAAATCCTCCCAATCCCGGATACCTTTGGGATTGTCTTTACGCACCAGAAACACGATGGTGGAAGTATACGGTGCGCTGTTGTTCGGCAGACGTTGCTGCCAATTGGGATCGAGCTTGCCGGTGCGTTTGGCGATCTGGTCAATGTCGTAGGATAAGGCCAGGGTCAACACATCACCTTCCAGGCCATCGATCACCGCCCGCGCCTGCTTGCCGGCGCCGCCGTGCGATTGCTGGATGGAGACCGTTTCACCGGTTTTTTCCTGCCAGTGTGCGATGAATTTTTTATTGAATTCCTGATACAGCTCCCGGGTCGGATCGTAGGAAATGTTCAGCAGTGAACGCTGGGCCTGGGCCGGCGCGGCCAGGGCAAGCGCCAAAATCCAACTGGCTGTTAATGTTTTAACGAATGTTTTCATAACTTCCTCACTAAAAAATAACCCTCAGAATTGAAACGTGACCTGCGTGAACACATAGTCGGTGTCTTTCTCGCCTTTTACCG